>CANNUR010000015.1 GCA_947523045.1 uncultured Prosthecobacter sp. | reverse complement strand
ACTTCGCCTCGAACAGCCGCTGGCCGTCGAACGACGTCTACCTGGCCTTCCTCACCTCGGACATCGCCACCGGTTACTTCTCGACCCTCGGCCTGCTGGCGCGCGGTTTCTGGAAGGCGATCCGGCCCGCCGACTGAGCCGTTGCCGGCTCAGAAGCGCAGGGTCGTCTGGATGTTGAACACCCAGGCGTTGGGGATGGCGCCGGAGCCGCCCGGATGCATGACGTACTGCAGGTTGGGCGACAGCGTCCACCAGGCCGCCAGTTGCAGCTTGTAGCTGAGTTCGACCACCGCCTCGTAGTCGACGACTTCGAAGAACGGCAGGATCTTGTTCACGTCCTCCATGGCGCGCTTGACGTCGCGGCTCATGCGCAGGTAGGAGCCGGCGATGCCGAGCGTGTCGTAGTCGCGTCCCGGGATGAGGCCCTTGAAGACCAGGCCGCCGTCGACGCCGAACTCGGTGAGGTTGCGGTCCGGCGGCGCCGCGCTCAGGCGGAAGAAGCCGGTGATGCCCTGCTGCGCCGGATCCTCGTGGGTGGTTTCGCGCCAGAGCATGTGCTCGCCGAGCAAATAGAAGCCGTAGTTGCCGTCGTGCGTCGTCGGACCGTTGCTCAGGCCGAAGGGGAAGAGGGCGGCGATGGTGTCGTAGACATCGTAAAACTCGTCGGTGTGGTAGTAGCCGCCGACCTTCAGGCTGCCCGGCAGGCCGGTGTCGCCCTCGGCCATGTTGCGACGCAGGCCAAGCTCGTAGTACATGAGCGCGCCTTCCTGGCTGTGCAGTTGGATGCGCGTGCCCGGGCCGGTTTCATCGGGGAAGCCGTCATAGATGCCGGCGCGCAGGTAGAGCGAGTCGAGCGGCTGCCAGTTCATCACCACCGCCGGCACGCCATAGGGCGTCGAGGGCAGCGAGTGCGAGCCCTTGGGGAAGCCGGGGATGTCATAGAGATTGAAGGCCAGCGTCGGGAAGAAGAAGGTCTGGTTGAGGAAGTTGATCGAGGCCAGGCTGTTGTACATCTCCGGCAGGATGAAGTCGCGATCGACGCTCATCATGCCCGCCTTGATCGAGAACTTGCCGTCGAACAGCTCCTGCTTGAAGTACATCTGCCAGAGGCGGAAGTCGGCCGGGAAATCGACGAGGTTCGTCTTGTTGAGGTCACCGACATACTGCTCCGAGAACGGCTGGCCGTTGAGCCAGACCGCGGCCGTGTGAAAGGATCCGCCTTCCCAGCCCACCAGCTTCTCGGCGTCAAGATCGAGCGCCATCAGCAGGCCGCTCTGGTAGATCGCGCCATGGCGGATGCCGCCGGAGATGTTGTTCGGCACCGAGCCGACATAAAACAGCTCAAGGCCGATGCCCTGGTCGGCGAGGTCGGTGCGCAGCCCCCCCCAGTCGCCAAGCATGTAGTCCTGCATGAACCAGCGCTTGAGCGGTGAATCCGCCGCCGGCTCCTGGGCGGTCAGCAGCGCCGGCAGGGACAGCAGGGCGCCAAGGCAGAGGGAGAGTCGGGAGGGCATCATGAGAAGAATCGACAAATTTCAGCAAATTAATAATAAATCCTGCTTTGGACAGTGCTTATTTTGCGATGCACCGCTTTTTACTCTCCCTCGTTAGGCCGTGTCGCGGGCTGCCCGCACTCGCCTGGCTCTTCGCCACCGCTCCCCTGTCCGCCCAGACCGCCCCCCTGCCCGACCTTGCCAGCGTCGCCCCCGACCTCGTGGTGCCGGCGGTCGAGCAGGCCAAACCGGCGGCGGGTCGCCGAGTCTGGCAACAAGCCCCGGGCTGGCAGAACAGCGGCGTTCGCCACACGCTCTACCTGCCAACCGACTGGCGCCCAGACGCCCGCCTGCCGGTGCTGGTCGAGTGGCCCGGCAACGGCGGCTACCGCAATGCTTATGGCGACACCTGCGACGGCCTGCCCGAGGGCTGCCGCCTTGGCTACGGGGCCAGCGGCGGGCGCGGTTTTCTCTGGCTCTGCCTGCCGTTTGTCGAAGCGGGGCCGCAGGGCTGGCGACCGGCGACCCGCTGGTGGGGCGATCTGGAAGCCTCGAAACGCTACTGCATCGAGGCGGTGCGCGAGGTCTGCACACGCTTTGGCGGCGATCCCGAGCGCGTGGTGCTCTGCGGTTTCTCGCGCGGCAGCATCGCCTGCAACCACCTCGGCCTGCACGACGACACCATCGCCGGTCTCTGGCGCGCCTTCCTCTGTCACAGCCACTACGATGGCGTGCGCACCTGGCCCTACCCGGACTCCGACCGCGCCGCGGCCCTGCAGCGGCTGGCGCGCCTGCGCGGCCGGCCGCAGTTCATCATACAAGAGGCGGGTGGCACCGCCGCGACCGAGGCCTGGCTGCGTGCCAGCGGCGTCGAGGGCGACTGGACCTTTGTCCCCCTGCCCTTCCGCAACCACAGCGATGCCTGGGTGCTGCGCGACCTGCCCGAGCGCCGGCAACTGCGCGACTGGCTGGCGCGCGTGCTCGCTGAACCGTCCCGGCGTTGAGTGCCGGCAGGAAAGACCGCCGCTGGCGCGTTGGTTTGGCCATGCACCGCCCGCTCCTCCTGCTGCTCGCCGCGACCGCCGGCCTCGACGCCGCGCCCGACCTCATCCTGCACCACGGCCGCGTCCTCACCCTCGACCCGCAGTCGCGCGTCGCCGAGGCGGTCGCCATCGAGGCCGGCCGCATCACCGCCGTTGGTGCCAATGACGAGGTGCTCGCACTCAAGGGCGATACCACCCAGTTGCTCGATCTCGGCGGTCGCACCCTCATGCCCGGGCTGATGGATTCCCACGTGCATCCCGGCGCGGCGATGACCGAGTTCGACCACGAACTGCCCGACATGCACCGCATCGCCGACGTGCTCGCCTACTTCAAGGCGCGCGCCGCCGTCAGTCAGCCCGGCGATCTGCTGTCGCTGCGCCAGGTCTTCATCACCCGCCTGGAGGAAAAGCGCTATCCGACCCGCGCCGAACTCGATGCCGCCGCGCCGGCGAATCCGGTCGTGTTTTCCACCGGCCCGGATTCCATGCTCAACAGCCTGGCCTTGAAGCTCGCCGGCATCGACCGCGACTTCCGCCTGCCCGAGGGTCACCCCGGCAAGATCGAGACCGATGCCAGCGGCGAACCCACCGGTCTGCTGCGCGGCTACAGCCCGGGCCTGAAGGCGCCGGTCAAGCGCAAATCTCCCACCGAGGAGGACACCTACCGGCGCACCCTGGAGCTGTTCCGCGACTACAGCGCAGTCGGTCTCACCACGGTTGCCGACCGTGGCGCCGGGGCCTCGGCGATGAAGCTGTACCAGAAGATGCGCGACGCCGGGGAACTGCCGGTGCGCCTGCGCCTGTCGGCCAGCTTCAGCCCGCTCGGCCTCTGGCCCGCCACGGAGCGGGCGGTCGAGGAAATCCTCCAGCATCCCCTCACCCGCCCGGATCCCCTGCTCCAGATCATCGGCACCAAGGTCTTCCTCGACGGCGGCATGCTCACCGGCAGCGCCCTCATGGGCCTGCCTTGGGGCGTCAGCGACGCCTACGGCATCCGCGATCCCGCCTACCGCGGCGAACAGAAGATTCCCGCCGACCGCCTGCGCCAGCTCGTCGCCAAGATCGCCGGCGCCGGCCTGCAGTTCACCGCCCACTCGGTTGGCGACGGCGCCGTGCGCCTGCTGGTCGACACCTATGAGGAGGTCAACCGCGACTTCCCCATCCGCGACAGCCGCAGTTGCATCACCCACTGCAACTTCATGAGTCCGGAATCGATCGCCAAGGCCGCCCGCCTCGGGGTCTGCGTCGACCTGCAGCCGATCTGGCTGCACCTCGACGGCCGCACCCTGACGCATCACTTCGGCGACGAACGCATGGCTCTGTTCCAACCCCTGCGTACGTGCTTTGAGCAGGGCCTCGTCGTCGGTGGCGGCAGCGATCACATGCAGAAGATCGGCTCGCTGCGCAGCATCAATCCCTACAACCCCTGGCTCGGCCTGTGGACAGCGATCAGCCGCAAGGCGCGCGGCCTCGAGCAGCCGGTCCATCCCGAGCATGCGCTCACGCGCGAGCAGGCCCTGCGCCTGTACACGACGAACAATGCTTGGCTGCTCAAGCTCGAGAAGGACACCGGCGCCATCGAGCCCGGCAAGTTCGCCGATGTGATTCTGGTCGACCGCGATCCCCTGCTCTGCCCGCTCGACGACCTGCCGCAGACCCGGGTGTTGAAGACCTGGCTGGGCGGCCGACTCATCCACGAAGTCAAATAGGGATTCCGGCTTGCCAGTTTGCGCCTTTCCTCTAGGATGGTGGCGCATGGTTGCCCGCACCTATTCCGCCACCCTCGCCGGCGTCAATGCGGTCGAGGTCGAGATCGAATCCCACGACGGCGGTGGCACTCCGAAGATCTGCATCGTCGGCCTGCCCGACGTCGCGGTGCGCGAGAGCCGCGAACGCGTCGCCGCCGCCATCGCCTCCTGCGGCTATGCGATGAACGAAGGCGTCACCACGGTGAACCTCGCCCCGGCCGATCTGCGCAAGGAGGGCTCGGGTTTTGACCTGCCCATCGCGGTCTCGCTCATCGCCCACCGGGTGAAGATCCCCATCGCCATCCTCGCGGAAACGGCGATGATCGGCGAACTCGCCCTCGACGGCGCCCTGCGCCCGGTGCGCGGTTTGCTGGCGGTGGCCCTGGAAGCTCGCGCCCGCGGTCGCCGCCGCCTGCTCGTGCCGAAACGCGCCGCCGCCGAGGCCAGCGTCGTGGCCGGCATCGACATCGTCGGCGTCGCCCACCTGCGCGAGGTGGTCGATTACCTGAAGGGCGACATCGATCTGCCACCCGAACCCTGCCGCGCGGCCGAGAGCTTGGCGGCGGCGGCGGTGTACGACACCGACTTCGCCGATGTGAAGGGCCAGCACGACGCCCGGCGCGCGGTCGAGGTCGCCGTCGCGGGCGGGCACAATCTGCTCATGGTCGGCCCGCCCGGCACCGGCAAGAGCATGATTGCCAAACGCATCGCCACCATCATGCCGGGCATGGACGAGGAGGAGGCGATCGAGACGACGAAGATCCATAGCGCCGCCGGCCTGCTCGGCGAGGGCCGTTCGTTTGTCGCCACCCGGCCGTTTCGACCGCCGCACCACACGATCAGCGATGCCGGCCTGCTCGGCGGCGGCAGCAACCCCGGGCCGGGCGAGGTCAGCCTCGCCCACCACGGCGTGCTCTTTCTCGATGAACTGCCCGAGTTCCGCCGCAGCACGCTCGAGGTGCTGCGCCAACCGCTGGAGGACGGGCGCGTGACGATCTCGCGCGCCGCCGGCAGCGTCACCTTTCCCGCAAGCTTCATGCTCGTCGCCGCCATGAATCCCTGTCCCTGCGGCTACCATGGCGATCCCCAGCGCGCCTGCCGCTGCAGCGGCGTGGTCGTGCAGAAGTACCGCCAGCGCATCAGCGGGCCGCTGCTCGATCGCATCGACCTGCATCTCGAGGTGCCGCGCGTCGATCCGCGCGCACTCGCCAGCGCCGCTCCCGGCGAGACCTCGGCGGCCATCCGCGCCCGCGTCGAACAGGCGCGCGCCGTCCAGGCCGCGCGCTTCCGCAGCAGCCGCGGCATCCACACGAACAGCCACATGACCCCGCGGCTGATCAAGAAGCACTGCGAACTCGACGCCGAGGGCGCCGCCTTCCTCGAGCACCAGATGGGCGAGCTGAACTTCAGCGCCCGCGCCCACGACCGCATCCTCAAGGTCGCCCGCACCCTCGCCGATTTGAAAGGCCTCGACCGCATCGACGCCGACTCCGTGCTCGAAGCCGTCAACTACCGCACGCTCGATCGGAATCTGTGGAGCTGAGGGGCAGGGGCCCCATTTTTGGGAATGTGATCAAAGCAAATGGGTAGGTGTGGAAAATCGGAATCTATGAACTTCACGAGAGTGTTTTTCCTTCTGGCTGCCCTCGGCGGAGTGCAATGCAGCAGTCCACCGGTGAAACCCACGCTTGCTGCGGATCCGCAGTCGCTGCAGTGGCAAGGGCAGAGTCCGGACCAGCGCTACCAACAATCCCGAAGGGCAGGGGACTTGCATTTTCTCGGGATCGACGGCTATGCACGGTTCGTGCCAGGAGTAGAGGAACCACAGCAGGCCCATACGATCCCCATCGTCATCCTGAATGAGGGCACGGACGCCTTTCGTCCGGAGGCAGAGCGCAGCAGCTATCAGCAGGCGGTCGCCTTCGCGCGGGCCTACAATCAAATCGTGCTGCGAGCCCTGTCTGGAGTCGATCCGACGCCTTGAACGACGATCTGAGTAGGGAAGCTTGCGTCTAGGCGACGCTGGCCTGGAGGGCCGGCGAGCGTGAGTGTGGGAGCTCACGACTCAGCCAGAAGCCAGACGCGGGGCAGTGGGGACGTTTGGGGGCGGGCTCGCGCCTGGATGCCCAAGCCGAAATAATCCGAATCCGGACTAACGAAAAAGATTGTAGGCAAGCGTCGCGCCTGCCTATTCTGCGCAAAATCCTTAAATCGAAAAAGGTTTTGCCATGCGCTCCCTACTCAACCTCACCGGCCTTCTCCTACTGACAGCGCTGCTGCCAGGCTGTTCGTCCTTCCGCTCGACCGCGGTCGATCCCCATCATCCGGAAAAACACGACCGCATCGGCCTCTGGTACAAACTGCCCAAGGCCTTGCTGACGATCCAGGGGGGGCCCAGTTCGGCCGATCCCACCGGTTACGAGATTACCGTCAAGCCGGAAATCGTCGCCGATTCCCGGCGCGACTACCATCTGGCTTGGATCAAGCAGCCGTTGTACGACGACAAAACCGCCAAGCCGATCACGCTGAACGCCAAGGGCCTGCTCACCAACGTCGAGCTGAACACGACCGACCAGACACCGGGCATCATCACCGATCTGGTCGACACGACGATCAGCGTCTTCAAGATTGCCGGTGGCGGTGCGCAGAGCGCGGACCTCAAGGCGGCGCTGGCGGCCATGCCGCCGTTTTCCTACACCCTGGATCCTTTTGATGCGAACGAGCGCGAGCGGGTGCTGGCCAGACTCCGCGAGCATGGTGTGGACGTGCAGATTTGCCCCCCGGCCTCGGGATCGATGAGCTGCGTGGGCTCGTCGCTGGCGGTCGGAGGCAAGACCGTGGCCCAGGCCGACCTAGCGCAGATCGAGGTCCTGCAGCGCGATGGGGTGTTGTTTCATCCACCCACAGCCGTGGAACTGCGTTTTGAAGTCGCCCGGCTCAACCTGATCAGCCGCAAGACGGTCACGGTGCCGAATCCCGACATCGTCGCCCACTTCCCGTTTCGCCGCGCACCGCTGGTGGCGAGCACAACCGTGCTGACCCTGGTCGATGGCATGCCGTCGGGGTTCACCATTGATCGCCCCAGCCCGGTCAAGGCCTTCACCGGCCTGCTGAAAACGGTGACCAGCACCGTGGCCTCGGCCGTGCCCACCCTGGTGAATGTCAACGTCAACCGGGAGAAATCGGAGCTGGCGGCGGAGAAGGGGTTGCTCGATGCGCAGACGGCGCATCTCAAGGCCCAGCAGCAGTTGCTCAAGGAACAGGCGGCCCTGGCCGGCATGCAATCGGCTCCGGCGCCGCCTAGCAATCTGTCAGAAACGCCCAGCACAAAGACCGCAGCCGGGGGGGCGGGCCCTGCCACCGGACCGCAGTCGGGTGAACTGGATCCGCCCCCGGGAACGTCCAAACAGCTCAAGTTCCAAGGCACCGTCGATCTGCCCCAGGAATGACGCCCGTGCCCTCGCAGCCACTTTGAGAACCAGGCAACCTCTCACCCGAGAACCGGATCATGGCCAAAAATCCCACCCCACCAA
This sequence comes from uncultured Prosthecobacter sp., assembly GCA_947523045.1. Classification (GTDB taxonomy): domain Bacteria; phylum Verrucomicrobiota; class Verrucomicrobiia; order Verrucomicrobiales; family Verrucomicrobiaceae; genus Prosthecobacter. Next base: position 17,235 of record CANNUR010000015.1, on the reverse strand, counting down.
CCGCGGCCAAGGTCGCTAAAGCCGCCAAGTCCGCCGCAGCGCGCTGGCGGCCGCGCGGCAACGAAGGCCTGAAACTGGCAGCGCTGCCGGCGAACTTTCGCAGCGACGCCTTGCTGGCAGGGCAGGGGGCTCCGATCGCGGCACCCGCTGTCGCACCATTGCCTGGAGGCGGTCTGGAGCCCGCCGCCCGCGATGTCCGCACCGCCGCTTTCGCGGACCTGAGCGCCTCGCTGTCGAGTGTGGCCCGGCCAGGCGACTTTCCGTGGTCGGCGCATGTGCAGTTGGATCTGGTTGGACCGAATGGCGCGCGCAAGGTGGGTTCCGGCTGGGTGATTGGCGACAAAACGATCATCACCGCCGGGCACTGCGTCCATGATGGCGGCTGGATGTGCGAGATCCATGTCAGCCTGGGCGGCAGTCGGTCGGGCCTGCCGCAACGCGTGCCCGCCATCTACTGGAACAGCACCACGGAATGGATTCACGGCGCGACCCCCGTGCAACGCGAGGCGGGCGACATGGGCGTGGTGCGCGTGGCGGAATCACTGGCGCCGTTCACCGCGCCGCTGCGCTACGCCTGCTACGACAGCGCCCGCCTGCGCGACATCCAGGCCCGGCGACTGGCGGTCAGCGTCGCCGGGTTTCCGGTGGATCCCTGGGACAGCTTTCTCGTCGATGCCGGCGTGCTCACCGGCGTCTCCGGCGATTTCCTGCTCTACGATGTCGAGACCTTCAAGGGCCAGAGCGGCGCGCCGCTGCTCTATTGGGACGAGGACGGCCAGCCAACCGTGATCGGCATCCATCACTGGAACGTCGCCCTGAACCGCAACCGCGCCGTGCGCATCTCCGAGCCCGCAGCGGCGCTGCTGCTGAATTGGACCGCGTAGGGTAGGGGGCTTCTGTCCGCCGCCTGAAATCCACCCTGGTCTCGGGCCGTATTTGGCCGATGCGCTTGGTTTCCGTCCCTGTCCTGCTCGCTGCGGTCTCGCCGCTGGCGGCGGCGGACATGACCCCGGATCAACGCGCCTTTTTCGAGGCCAAAATCCGGCTGGCGCTGGTCAAGCACTGCTACGAATGCCACTCACAGGCGGCGGACAAGATCGGTGGCAACCTGCTGCTCGATGCGGCACCGGAAATGCTTGCTGGCGGCGACTCCGGGCCGGCGCTGGTGCCCGGCGAACCGGATGCCAGCCTCATTGTCCAGGCCGTGCGTTACGACGGCCTGGAGATGCCCCCCAAAAAGCGCCTGCCGGCGACGGTGGTGAAAGACTTCATCGAATGGGTGAAGATGGGCGCGCCCGACCCGCGCACCGAACCGGCAATCCGCACGCCACGCGCGCCGCAGGAACCGCTCTGGTCGCTGCAACCGGTGACCGATCCGCCGCCGCCTGCCGTGCGCGCCGCCGACTGGCCTCAGGATCCGCTCGATCATTTCCTGCTCGCCGCCCTGGAGCAGGCCGGCGAGGCACCAGTCGAGGACGCCGCTCCGGCTGCGCTGCGCCGCCGCCTGCACTTTGACCTGCTCGGCCTGCCACCGCCGCCGGACGATGCCGGCGATCCCACCGATCCGGCCTACGTCGACCGCCTGCTTGCCTCGCCGCACTTTGGCGAAAAGTGGGGGCGCCACTGGCTCGATGTCGCCCGCTACGCGGAGTCGAACGGCAACGATGGCCTGAGTCGCAACGCCAGTTTCCCCCATGCCTGGCGCTACCGCGATTACGTCGTCGCCGCCTTCAACGCCGACCTGCCCTACGACCGGTTTCTCCAGGAACAGCTCGCCGGCGATCTGCTGCCCGCCGCCACGCCGGCGCAGCGCGACCGTCAGCTCATTGCCACCGGCCTGCTCGCGCTCGGCGCCAAACCGGCAAAGGCGATGAACGAAAACTTCGACATGGACGTCGTCGCCGACCAGATCGGCGTGGTCGGCAGCGGCCTGCTCGGGCTGAGCGTCGGCTGTGCGCGCTGTCATGACCACAAGACCGATCCCATCCCGACGCGCGATTATTATGCGCTGGCCGGCATCTTCCGCAGCAGCGAGACGCTCTGGGGTGCCGCCGCCCGACAGGCGCTGACCGCACCGCAGACGCCCCTGCACGTGCTGCAGACGGCCGCGCCGGCGCCGCCGCGGAAGGAACTGGAGCCCGTGCTGCTGGCCAACCCGCCGCGGCGCACGCCGGCCAAGCCGGCCTTCCCGCAGCCAGCGGAGACGGCGCTCGCCATGGGCGTGCGCGAGGCGAAGAAGATCGAGGACGGCAAGGTCCATGTCGGCGGCGAGGCGAAACGTTTCGGCCCGGTCGTGCCGCGCGGTTTTCTCAGCGCGGCCAGCTTGCCCAGCCCGGCCCCGGGCACGACGCAGAGCGGTCGCCTCGAACTGGCCCAGTGGCTGACCCATCGACAAAACCCGCTCACCGCCCGCGTCTTCGTCAACCGCGTCTGGCTGCACCTCTTCGGCCAGGGTCTGGTGGCGACGCCCGACGACTTTGGCGTCTCCGGCGCCCGCCCCAGCCACCCGGAACTGCTCGACCATCTCGCCACGCGCTTCATGCGCGAGGGATGGTCGGTCAAACGCCTGATTCGCGACCTCGTGCTCAGCCGCAGTTATCAACGGGCGGCACGGCCGGGTGAGCACCCGCGCTTTGCCCATCAGCCGCGCCGCCGCCTCGACGCCGAGGCGATCCGCGATGCCATGCTGGCCGCGGCCGGCGAGCTCGACCGCCAGCCCGGCGTGGGTTCGCTCATCCAGGGTCGCGATGTGCTCATCAACGAACTGCCGCCCCTGCATCAGCCGAGCCGCCAGCGCAGCCTGTACCTGCTGCTGCTGCGCAACTCGATGCCGCCGGAATTGACGCCCTTCAACCTGCCCGACGCCACGGCGGTCACCGGCAGCCGCGACCGCGCCACCCTGGCCACGCAGGCGCTCTACCTGCTCAACAATCCCTTCGTCGTCGGTCTGTCGCAGCGCTTCGCCGCCCGCGTGCAAGCGGTCGCCCCCGACACCGAGACCCGGCTGCGCTTCGCCTACCGCAGCGCCTTCGGTCGTGCGCCCAGCGCCGAGGAAGTGCAGCAGGCGCGGGATTTCCTGCGCGAGGCCGACCTCATGCTCGCTTCCTCGGAGGCGTCCGCCGGCGGGGGCGGTCGCAGCGATGCTTGGGCGGCCTTCTGTCAGGCCCTGCTTTCAGCCAGTGAACTGCGATATGTCGACTGAAGCGCGCGTATGACTCGCCCGATGCACCCGCTCTCGCGCCGCCAGATGCTCCGCACCGCCTCCTGCGGGTTCGGCTACTTGGCCCTGTCCGGTCTCGCCGCCGCGGCGCCGGCCGATCTGGCGCTGCGTCCGCCCCTGCAGCGCGCGCGGGCGCGCCGGGTCATCTTCCTCAACATGGCCGGTGGCCCGGCCCAGCTCGACACCTTCGACTACAAGCCGCAGGTCGGCAAAACGCCGCACGCGGGCTCAGTGGCCGGCTTCCGCCAGCGTGGTGCCAGCGGCCTATGGGTCTCCGACCTGCTGCCAAATCTGGCGCGCCATGCCGACAAGCTCTGCGTCGTGCGCTCGATGACGGCCGACACCAGCATCCATGCCCAGTCGATGCTGCAGTTGCACACCGGCGACCGCCTGCGACCCTGCCCGAGCCTTGGCGCCTGGGTGGCCTATGGCCTGGGTACGGAAAACCAAAACCTACCCGGCTTCATCAGTTTCAACACCGCCAAACCCGCCGAGTACGCCGCGGCCCAACTGCCCGCCATCTACGGCGGCACGCCGATCGGGGTGAATGGCGAGGACATGAGTCGCGCCACCCTCGCCGACATCCGTGGCGACCACCTGCCGCCGGCGCTCAAACGCCGCCAGCTCGATTTGATTCAGTCGCTCAATCGCGGCCACCAGGGCGCGCGCGGCGACGACGCCCAGCTCGAGGGCGTCATCCAGGCGCTGGAGCTCGGCTTTCGCATGCAGACCGAGGCGCCGGACCTGCTCGACCTCAGCGACGAGCCGAAGGCCGTGCTCGAACGCTACCGGGTCGGCAAGAACCACGCGGTCGGCACCTGCAAGGCGAGCGATTTTGGTCGTCAATGCCTGCTGGCGCGGCGCTTCTGCGAGGCCGGCGTGCGCTTCATCGAGATCACCCACGGCAGTTGGGATCAGCACACGGATCACCGCCGCGACCTGACCGCCAACTGCGCCACCACCGACGCGCCGATCGCCGCCCTGCTCGATGACCTCGATGCCCGCGGCCTGCTGGAAGACACCCTCGTCGTCTGGGGCGGCGAGTTCGGTCGCCCGGGTCTGACGCCGGGCAAGGACAAGGATCAAACCGGCCATCAGCACCGTGCCTTCACCTTCTGGCTCGCCGGCGGCGGCGTGAAGGCCGGCCAGGCCCATGGCGAAACCAGCCACGACGGCAGCAGCGTCGTCGAGGGCGCCGTCCACTTCCGCGACCTGCATGCGACCCTGCTGCACCTGCTCGGCCTCGATCACGACAACCTCGCCATCGTCAGCGGCGGTCGCCGCATCCGCCTCACCGGCCTGCAGGGCGGACGCGTGGTCAACGAGCTGCTGGCCTGAGCACGTCCGCGGGATGGGGGAGACACGAGTCTTCCCGTCTGGCCGGATGGCGGAGAGACGGCGCAGCGTACCCCCGTGAAATCCGCCGTCCGGCCGGTCCGTTTAGATGAACGATGCGTTTTGCCCCCGTCCATGCCCTGCTCCTGCTCGCTGCCTCCGCCCACGGGGCCGGCAAGTTGGAGTTCAACCGCGACATCCGCCCGATCCTGAGCGACAACTGCTTCGCCTGTCACGGCTTCGATGAGAAGAAGCGCAAGGCGGACCTGCGGCTCGACACGGCCGAGGGCGCTTACGCGGTGGTCGACGGGGTGCAGGCGGTGAAGCCCGGCGATCCGGCGGCAAGCACGATCCTGCAGCGCATGCTCACCCAGGATCCCGACGAGCTGATGCCGCCGCCGGAATCCCACAAAAAACTGACGCCGGCGCAGATCGAGACGATCCGCCAGTGGATCGCCCAGGGCGCGCAATACCAGGAGCACTGGAGCTTCATCCCGGCGGCCAAGCCGGCGGTGCCAACCCCGCCCGGTGCGATCCTCCGCAACCCGGTCGACGCCTTCATCCAGGATCGCCTGCGTCGCGAGGGCCTTGAGCCGTCGCCGGAGGCGTCGAAGGAGACCCTCATCCGCCGCGTCACCCTCGATCTCACCGGCCTGCCGCCGACCCCGGCCGAAGTGGATGCCTTCCTCGCCGATCTCCGCCCCGACGCCTACGAACGCGTCGTCGAGCGCCTGCTGAAATCGGTGCGCTACGGCGAGCACATGGCGCGCTACTGGCTCGATGCCGCCCGCTATGCCGACACCCACGGCCTGCACCTCGACAACGAGCGCAGCATGTGGCCCTACCGCGACTGGGTGGTGCGCGCCTTCAACGACAACCTGTCGTTTGCCGACTTCACCCGCTGGCAGATCGCCGGCGACCTGCTGCCGGAAGCGACCCTCGACCAGCGCATCGCCTCGGGATTCAACCGCTGCAACGTCACCACCAGCGAGGGCGGCTCGATCAACGAGGAATTCATTTTCCGTTATGCCGTCGACCGCACCGACACCACCGTCGCGGTGTGGATGGGACTGACCGCCGGCTGTGCGGTCTGCCATGACCACAAGTTCGATCCGATCAGTCAGAAGGAGTTTTATTCGCTCTACGCCTTCTTCAACAGCGCCGCCGATCCGGCCATGGACGGCAACATCCTGCTCACCCCGCCGATCCTGCGCCTGGCCAGCGATGAGCAGTCGCAGCAGCTCGCCGCCCTCGACCGCGAGATCTCTGCCCAGCAGCAGGCGATTCGCGACGCGCTGGCCAAACTGAAGTACGAGGATCCGGCCGAGGTGCAGCCGCCACCGCCGGCGCAGACGAGCGAGGTGGTTTGGTTCGACGATGCCTTCCCGCCGCAGGCCAAGGTCGAGCACGCCGGCGACCCGACGCGCTTCGTCACCGCCAAGCAGGGCCCGGTGTTCAGTGGCGAACGCGCCCTGACGCGCACGGCCCAACAGGTCGCCCAGGACTTTTTCTCCGGGGGCGCCTCCTTCGAGATCCCGGCCAACGGGGTGATCAGCGTGCAGTGTTACGTCGATCCGGCCAACCCGCCCTCGGCGGTCATGCTGCAGTTCCACACCGCCGGCTGGAATCATCGCGCCACTTGGGGTGAGGAGGGCGCCATCCCCTTCGGCAAGGTGCGCACGCCGGAGAACGTCCGCGTCGGCGCCCTGCCCGAGGCCGGCAAGTGGGTGAAGCTGCAGGTCAATGCCGACCGCCTCGCCCTCAAGCCGGGCATGAAGGTCAACGGCTTCGCCTTCACCCAGTACGGCGGCACGGTGAGCTGGGATCGACTTGCCATCAGCTCGCGCGTCGAGCCGGCCAAGGACCCGCAGTGGTCCTGGAAGGTCTGGGTGCAGCGCAACCAGGGCAAACGCGTCGAGGGCCTGCCCACCGACCTGCAGAACGTCGTGCGCGGCAAGAAGCCGGAGCAGTGGACCGAGGCCGAGCGCCAGCGCCTGCAGGCCCACTGGTTTGAAAACGAGTACCAGGGCGCCCGCCAGATCGTCGACGGTCCGCGCGCCAAGAAACTCGCCCTCGAGGCGCGCAAGAAGGCGCTGGAGGACGCCATCCCGGCCACCTTCGTCATGGCCGACCTGCCTGAGCCACGCGAGAGCTTCGTCATGGAGCGCGGCCTGTACGACAAGCCGGGCGAAAAGGTCGCGCGCGCCACGCCCGCCGCCTTCCCGCCGCTCCAGGCGAAGTCGGCCCAGCCCACCCGGCTCGACCTGGCCAACTGGCTGCTCGCGCCGGAGCACCCGCTGACGGCCCGCGTCACCGTGAACCGTTTCTGGCAGCAGTTCTTCGGCACCGGGTTGGTCAAAACCAGCAACGACTTCGGTTCCCAGGGCGAGCCGCCCAGCCATCCGGAATTGCTCGACTGGCTGGCAGTCAGTTTCCGCGACAGTGGTTGGGACGTGAAGGAATTCGTCCGCCTGCTGGTCACCTCACACACCTACCGGCAGAGCGCCCGTTTCACGCCCGAGAGCCTGGCGCGCGATCCGCAGAACCGCCTGCTCGCCCGCGGCCCGCGCTTCCGCGCCGATGCCGAGGTCATCCGCGACAGCGTGCTCTACATCAGCGGCCTGCTCAGCCCGAAGGTCGGCGGCAAGGGTGTCAAACCCTACCAGCCGGAGAACATTTGGGAGCCGGTCGCCTTCGGCGGCAGCAACACGCGCTTCTACGTTCAGGACAAGGGCGAAAGCCTGTACCGTCGCAGTTTGTACACCTTCTGGAAACGCACCGCGCCGCCGCCGGCGATGACCAGCTTCGACGCCCCCAACCGCGAGTCGGCCTGCCTCGTTCGCGAGCGCAGCAACACGCCGCTGCAGGCGCTCAACCTCATGAACGATGTCCAGTACGTCGAGGCCGCCCGCGCCTTCGCCGAGCGCCTGCTCAAGCGCCCCGGCGCCGGCGACGACGCGCGTCTGACCGAGGCTTTCCGCGCCGCCACAAGTCGGTACCCGACCGCCGAGGAAGCCGAACTCCTGCGCCAGACCCTCGAGCAGCACCGCGCCGCCTACCGCGCCCGGCCCGACGACGCCAGGCAGTTCATCACCCAGGGTGCTTCCAAGCCCGACCCCGCCCTTGATCCGGTCGAACTCGCCGCCTGGACCCTCATCACCAACCTCGTGCTGAACCTGGATGAGCTGGTGACGAAGGGATGAGGCTTGGGAGATCGGAGATGGGGCTCCGCGCCGGGGCGACGCTGTGGGTGAGGCTGGCCTCTTCTGAAAAAGGGAGCGTGGGCACTCTTGCCTGCCTCTGGTGCCTTGCCATTCGAGAGGGAGCGCTCCGACCGCCAGGCATGGTTTATCGATAAAGGGACAGACACTTTATAGAGTATCGTCTCCCTGAGGCTGGCGACGGCTTGGCGCGGAAGCCGCGTGCTGGATCGTCGGACCGGTGTGGGTGCCGCGTGGTTCAGCCGTCCGGTCTTGCCAGCACGTCCACCATGGCTCAGACTGCGGCATGCTTCGCGCCCTCTTCCTTGCCGCTTTGACTCTCGCCGTGCCAGTGATCGCCCGTGACACCCTGGATCTCTACTGGATCGACTCCGAAGGCGGCGGCAGCACTTTGCTGGTGACGCCGGCGGGGGAATCGGTGCTGATCGACACCGGCAATCCGGGAGGGCGCGACGCCACGCGCATCCACAAGGTCGCCACCGAGGTGGCCGGGCTGAAGCGGCTCGATCACGTCGTGATCACCCATTTCCACATCGATCACTTCGGCGGCCTGGCCGAGCTGGCGCAGCTGCTGCCGGTGGGCACGCTGTACGACAAGGGCATCACCGACGAGGTACCCGACCAGGGTGGCAATGCCGCGCGCTGGACCCTGACCAGCCGGCCCTACCGCAGCGCGCCGGTGGAGCGTCGCGTCGTGCTGCAGCCGGGCGACACCGTGCCGCTGCGCGCGATGGAAGGCGGCGCGCCGATCTTCCTGCGCTGCCTGGGCGGCAACCAGAAGTTTGTTGAGCCCGCACCCGGTGCCCCGGCCGGACCGACCGAACCCGCGGTCGCGGACAAGGCGCCGGACCTCTCTGACAACGCCAACAGCCTGGTCCTGCTGCTGGGCCTCGGCGACTTCCGTTTCTTTGACGGTGGCGACTTGACCTGGAATGTCGAGGCCAAGCTGGTCAGTCCGGTCAACCGGGTGGGCGCGGTCGATCTCTACCAGGTCAACCACCACGGGCTCGATTCGAGCAACCATCCCTGGCTGCTGCGCGCCCTGGATCCGGCGGTGGCGGTGATGAACAACGGCCCGCGCAAGGGAGCCAGCGCGACCGCCTTTGAGTCGCTGCGCGGCGCGCCGAGCCTCAAGGCCATCTACCAGCTCCATGAATGCGTGCGCGAGGATGCGCAGAACACCGAGGACAAGACACGCATCGCCAACGCCGGCGACACCGGCGAGGCCTGTGCCGCGAACTACATCCACTGCACGGTGGCGGCCGATGGCGCGAGCTACACCCTGCACGTGCCGTCGACCGGCCATCGCCAGACGTACGCCACGCGTCGGCGGTAGGCGCGTTGGCGAAAACGAGGATTGGCGAGGAGGGCATTCAGTGGGCGCGATTCCGCCTTCTGGCGCAGGTGCCTGCCGTATCCACGACCGCCCTCAGAGATTCCGGGCTTGCATTACCCGGCACCTGTGGCATTGATCATGCCGGTTTTTGAGCCGCTTCCCCACTTGGGGCCGAAGTTTGACATGTAGCCCGCCCGACTGGCGGTGACCCGTCCTGCCCCGCAGGACGACCTTACTGCGACAGGTTGCCCGTATTCTGGAAGCCAACCTGCCGGTTTGTAAGACAGACATGGAAAAGCATACCTTCGCCGAGCTCGGCCTTGCGCCCGAGCTCCTCTCCGCCATCGAAGCCCAGGGCTTCGAACAACCCTCCCCGATCCAGGCCCAGGCCATCCCCGTGGCCCTGACCGGCCGCGACGTCGTCGGCCAGAGCCAGACCGGTTCCGGCAAGACCCTCGCCTTCGGCCTGCCCGCCGTCCAGCGCATCGACGCGACCAACCGCGCCGTCCAGGTCCTGGTCATGTGCCCCACCCGCGAACTGGCCATGCAGGTCTGCGCGGAAATCCACAAGGTCGCCTCCTTCAAGGAGGGCGTGCGCGCCACGCCGGTCTACGGCGGCGCCTCCTACGACCGCCAGATCCGCGCCCTCCAGGCCGGCTCGCAGGTGGTCGTCGGCACCCCGGGCCGCATCCTCGATTTCGTCGAGCGCGGCACCCTGCGCCTCGACCAGCTGCAGACCCTCGTCTTCGATGAGGCCGATGAAATGCTCGACATGGGCTTTGCCGACGAAATCGAGCGCCTCATGGAGGCCGTGCCGGCCGAGCGCCAGACGATCTTCTTCTCCGCCACCTTCGACCCGCGCATCCGCCGCCTGATCGACCGGTACACGAAGAACCCGGCCACCATCACCATCGAGCAAAAGGCGATGACGGTGCCGACCATCGAGCAGCGCTACTACGAGGTGCACGGCCGCAGCAAGACCGAGGTGCTCTGCCGCGTGCTCGACATGGACAGCCCGCGCCTGACCATCGTCTTCGCCAACACCAAGAAGGCCGTTGACGACGTCACCGACGCCCTCGTTGGCCGCGGTTATTCGGCCGACCGCCTGCACGGCGACCTCAACCAGATGATGCGCGACCGCGTCATGCGCAATTTCCGCAACGGCACCATCGAGGTGCTGGTCGCCACCGACGTCGCCGCGCGCGGCCTCGACGTCAACGACGTCGATCTCATCGTCAATTACGACCTTCCCTACGACACCGAGGACTACGTCCACCGCATCGGCCGCACCGGCCGCGCCGGCCGCAAGGGCAGTGCCGTCAGCCTGGTCGCCGGTCGCGAGATCTACCTCATGCAGCGCATCCAGCGCTTCACCAACGCCCGTGTCACCCGCGCCAAGGTGCCGTCGCAGGAGGAGGTCGAAGCCACGCGCATCGACCAGTCCTTCGAGAAGCTCAAGGCCGTGCTCGAAAGTGGCGAGTACGCCAAGCACGAGCACACCGTTCAGCGCCTGCTCGACGCCGGCTTTGAGACGACCGACATCATCAGCGCCGTGCTCGACCTGTGGATGAAGGAATCGACACGCGAGGCCGAGGCCATCCTGGAAGACCGCCAGCCGGCCAAGCCGGGCGCGCCGCGCCGTGAATTCACCCCGCGCGAGGTTGCCCCGCGCGATGCCGCGCCCCGTGAGGAACGGCCCGCCGCCCCCGAGCGTCCGCGCGACGAGCCGGTTGCCGACGAGGGGCCGGCCCGTGCCGATGTGCCGCCGCGCGACGACTACGGTCCGGCTCCGATGCGCTCGCGTTCCTTCGTCCAGAAGGGCCCGCGCTCCGGCATGGTGCGCCTGTTCATCAACATCGGCGGCATGGACAACGCCCGCCCGGGCGACATCGCCGGCCTGATCTACAACACCTCGCAGATCCCGCCGGGCAGCGTCGGCACGATCGACGTCTTCGAGAAGTGCAGCTACCTTGAGGTACCCGAGGACCACGTGCAGGCCGTCATGGAGAGCGTCAGCGGCAGCGAGTTCCGCGGCCGCGCCGTGCGCATGGACCTGGCCGACCGCCAGGACGGCGCCGGGGCCGGAGCCGATCGCCCGCGCCGCAGCTTTGGCGGACCGCCGCGCCGTCCCGGCGGTTTCGGTGGCGGTGGTGGTGGCTACGGCGGCGGCAAGCCCGGCGGCTTCCGCAAGCCTTACGGCGACAAGCCCTACGGCAAGAAGTCGTATGGCGACAAGCCGCCGCGTCGCTGGGAAGACTGAGCCCGCTTGAATATCCGGCCGCAGGCAGGTGCCTGCGGCCTTTTTCGTTCATATTCACAAATCATCATGCGTTGATATGATGGCTTGACCGGGCTCGCTGGGGGACTATTTTCCCGCATGCCCGCCCGTCCGAACTGCCGCCCCGAGCTCGAAGCCGCCCTGCGCCAGCGCATTCTGGTGATCGACGGCGCCATGGGCACGACCATCCGCGGCTACGGCCTCAAGGAGGCGGATGCCCGTGGCGACCGCTTTCTCTCGAACGAGAAGGACCTGCTCAACAACGGCGACATCCTGTCGATCACCCGGCCGGACATCATCGAGGACATCCATCGCCGCTTCCTCGTTGCCGGTGCCGACCTCATCGAGACGAACACCTTCTCCGCCACCAGCATCGCCCAGGCGGAGTTCTTCAAGGAGGTGCCCGAGGGCCGGCGCAAGGATCCTGAGTTCTTCCAGGAAGTGCTCGAGGACAAATTCCTCAACGACCTCGCCTGGGAGATCAATTTCAAGTCGGCCGAACAATGCCGCAAGTGGGCCGACCAGATCGGCGAACAGACCGGACGCAAGCGCTACGTCGCCGGCGCCATCGGCCCGCTGACGGTCTCGCTTTCGCAGTTCCCTGACCTCGCCGACCTGAGCTTCCGCTACGTCACCTTCGACCAGGTGAAGGCGGCCTACAAACATCAGATCCGCGCCCTCATTGCCGGCGGGGTCGACACCCTGCTGGTCGAGACGATTTTCGATTCCCTCAACGCCAAGGCCGCCCTGGTCGCCATCCGCGAGGTCTTTGACGAGGACGGCGTCGAGCTGCCGGTGCAGATCAGCGCCGCGGTCGGCCCCGGTGGCGAAACGATGATCTCTGGCCAGGTCACCGAGGCCTACCTGAACGCCATGCGCCACGTCAGGCCGCTGTCGATCGGCCTGAACTGCTCGCTCGGCCCCGACAAGATGCGGCCCTTCCTCGAGGAACTGGCGGCCAAGGCTGACTGCTTTGTCTCGGCCTACCCGAATGCCGGCATGCCCAACCCGCTGGCACCGACCGGCTTCGACCTGCTGCCGCCGGACATGGCGGGGTACGCGCGCGATTTTGCCGGCAGCGGCTTCGTCAACCTCATCGGCGGCTGCTGCGGCAACACGCCCGAGCACATCGCCGCCATCGCCCAGGCGGTCGAACACCTGGCGCCGCGCGCGGTGCCGGCCGATGCGCACACCCTGCGCCTGAGCGGTTCGCAGCCCTTCGTGTTTGAGTCCGTCACCGTCGCCGCCGCGGCCGGGGAAACCGCCCCGGCGCCGCGCCCGGCCTTCCTCATGATCGGCGAGCGCACCAACGTCGCCGGCTCGCCGAAGTTCGCCAAGCTGATCAAGGAGAACAAGCTCGAGGAGGCGGTCGCCATCGCCCGCCAGCAGGTCGAGAACGGCGCCAGCGTCATCGACGTCTGCATGGACGAGGGCCTGATCGACGGCGTGGCGATGATGACGAAGTTCCTCATCCTGCTGCAGACCGAGCCGGAGGTGAACCGCGTGCCGATCATGGTCGACTCCTCGAAGTGGGAGATCCTTGAGGCCGGCCTCAAGTGCCTGCAGGGCAAGGGCATCGTCAACTCGATCTCGCTCAAGGAGGGCGAGGCGAAGTTCAGGGAGCAGGCGCACAAGGTCCTGCAGTATGGCGCCGCCGTGGTTGTCATGGCCTTCGACGAGCAGGGGCAGGCCGCCACCTACGAGGACAAGATTCGCATCTGCGAGCGCGCCTACCGCATCCTCGTCGACGAGGTCGGCTTCCCGCCCGAGGACATCATCTTCGATCCCAACATCCTGACGGTCGCCACCGGCATCGAGGAGCACAACAACTACGCGCTCGACTTCATCAATGCGACGCGCTGGATCAAGCAGCACCTGCCGCACGCCAAGGTCAGCGGCGGGGTCAGCAACATCAGCTTCAGCTTCCGCGGCAACAACAAGGTGCGCGAGGCGATGCACAGCGTCTTCCTGTACCACGCGATCCAGGCCGGCATGGACATGGGCATCGTCAACGCCGGCATGCTCGAGGTCTACGAGGAGATTCCCAAGGAGATGCTCGACAAGGTCGAGGACGTCATCCTCAACCGCCGCCCCGAAGCCACCGAGATCCTGGTCGACTACGCCGAGCAGTTCAAGGGCCAGGCCGGCTCCGGGCTCAAGGTCGAGGCCGACCTCAGCTGGCGCCAGGCGTCCGTGGAAAAGCGCCTCGAGCACGCCCTGCTCAAGGGCATCACCGACTTCATCAACGAGGACACCGCCGAGGCGCTGGAGAAGTTCGGCAAGCCGCTCGCCGTCATCGAGGGCCCGCTCATGGACGGCATGAGCGTCGTCGGCGACCTCTTTGGCGCGGGCAAGATGTTCCTGCCGCAGGTCGTCAAGAGCGCGCGCGTCATGAAGCAGAGCGTCGCCTACCTGCAGCCCGCCATGGAGGCGGAAAAGCTCGCCAACCCGGGCCAGCGCAGCGCCGGCCGCGTCGTGCTCGCCACGGTGAAGGGCGACGTCCACGACATCGGCAAGAACATTGTCGGCATCGTGCTCGCCTGCAACGGCTTCGAGGTCACCGACATGGGCGTCATGGTACCCTGCGACAAGATCCTCGCCAAGGCGCGCGAGGTCGGCGCCGATGTCATCGGCCTCAGCGGTCTGATCACGCCCTCGCTCGACGAGATGGTCCATGTCGCCTCCGAGATGGAGCGCCTCGGCTTCACCCAGCCCCTGCTCATCGGCGGCGCCACCACCAGTGCCGCGCACACGGCGATCAAGATCGCGCCGAAGTACCGCGGCCCCATCGTCCACGTGCTCGACGCCTCGCGCAGCGTGCCGGTCACCACCTCGCTGCTGTCCGACGACCAGCGCGGCACCTTCATCCGCACCAACGAGGAGCGCCATGTCCGCCTGCGCGAGGAGTACGGCCGCAAGAAGGACCGCGCCCTGCTGCCGCTCGCCGAGGCGCGCGAGAAGGCCTTCACCTGCGACTGGAGCACGCAGGAGATCGCCGTGCCGTCCTTCCTCGGCACCCGGGTGTACAACAGTGGCTGCGGTTTCCAACCGCAGCAGCATCGGTTGGAAACCGATGCCACTGAAGAAGGCAGCGCAGCGCCCACTTTCTTCAATCCACAAGAGAAGGTCAGCATCAAGCAGGGGGCACATTTGCCGCACTGGACTCAAGAGGGAGCGACTTACGCTGTGACCTTCCGTTTGGCCGATAGTTTGCCTCAAGCGGCGCTTGAGCGTTATTTGACCGAGAAACAAAAGTGGGAGGAAATGTTGCGGCAAGCCCGGGAAAAGGGCGATGCCTCAATGGAGCGCGACGCGCGTGCAGGTCTGCAAACTTGCTACTCGGAGCAGGTCGAAGCCGTGCTGGATGTAGGTCACGGAGCCTGCTGGTTGCGAGACGAACGCGTTGCTCAACTCGTCAAGGACGCCCTCCTTCATTTCGACGGGCAGCGCTATCAACTGCTGGCTTGGTGCGTCATGCCCAACCATGTTCATGTGCTGGTGACGCCGGCGCCAGATCATTCACTGGAATCGATCCTGCATTCTTGGAAGCGCCACACTGGCATGGAGGCAAACCGTGTTTTGGGTAGGGAGGGAGCTTTCTGGCAGAAGGAAAGCTATGACCACATCCTCCGTGATGAGCAGGACTGGCATAATCAACTTCGTTACCTTCTTGAAAACCCGTCGAAAGCAGGGTTGAAAGATTGGAAGTGGATCGGGCAGCCAAGTGGCTGCGGTTTCCAACCGCAGCAGCATCGGTTGGAAACCGATGCCACGCTGCTGACCACGCTGCGCGGCTTCATCGACTGGTCGCCTTTCTTCCACTCCTGGGAATTGCGCGGGCGCTGGCATGCGGACGAGGAACGCTTCGTCTCCGCCCAGGAGGATCCGGAACTGAAGGCCCAGGCCGAGACCGAGGCGCTGAAGTTGTATCACGACGCCCAGGCCCTGCTCGACCGCATCATCGCCGAGCAACGCTTCCAGGCGCGCGGCCTCTTCGGCTTCTTCCCGGCCAACAGCGTCGGCGACGACATCGAGGTGTACACCGACGAATCCCGCCACGAAGTGCGCCGCGTCCTGCACACCCTGCGCCAGCAGGTCATCAAGAAGGACAAGCCCAACTTCGCCCTCAGCGATTACGTCGCGCCGAAGGCCAGCGGTCGCGCGGACTATGTCGGCGGCTTCTGCGCCGGCATCCACGGCGCCGACGAGCTGGCGAAGGAGTACGAGGCCGCCCACGATCCCTACCACGGCATCCTGGCCAAGGCGGTTGCCGACCGCCTCGCCGAGGCCTTTGCCGAGTTCCTGCACCAGCAGGCGCGCTTTGCCTGGGGCTATGAAAAGCCCGGCGACCTGACGATGGCGGAGACGGTGAAGGAGAAGTACCGCGGCATCCGCCCGGCGCCCGGCTATCCCGCCCAGCCCGACCACACGGAGAAGCCGATCCTTTTCGACCTGCTCGACGCGACCGCCCAGACCGGCGTGGAGCTGACCGAAAGCATGGCCATGCATCCCGGCAGCGCCGTCAGCGGCCTGTATTTCAGCCACCCGGAGTCCCACTACTTCGGCATCAGCGCGCTCGGCAAGGACCAGGTCGAGGACTACGCGCAGCGCAAGGGCCTCAGCCTTGAGGCCGCGGAGAAGTGGCTCGGCCCCTGGCTGGGTTATTGACCCGGCAGCTCCAGGCTTTCGCTCGCCAGTTCGTACGGCAGGCCCTTGAGGTCGGTCTCGAGCCGGGCCAGCGTCCAGCCGCGTGGGCCGGTCGCTTCGGCCGCGGCGGTCAGTGGTTTGAAGTGCAGGATGAACTCGCCCTTGGACGGGTCGACCGACTCGACTTCCAGCCAAGTTTTCCAGGTGTTGAAGACGGCGTCCACGCGCTTGGCGTTGCCTTCCTTGGCGTAGGTCGGCAGGCGCAGCTTCAGGGTCGCCTCATAGGGCGTGCCATGCAGCGGCACCGCCTCGGTGACCGCGTGGGCGATCTGCTGCGGGCCGACCTGGCGCGGGTCGAAGGTGACGTTGACGAAGTTTTCGATGAACTGCCCGGACTCGACCTCGCTCACCGGCTTGAGCTGCTCGATCGCGTAGTTCACCGAGTAGGCGCAGCTCGGGCACTCGACGCCGCTGACGTAAAAGGTCAGCGTCACCGGCTTCGGCTCGGCGGCGAGCAGCGGCAGGGCGGTGAGCAGGAGCAGGGCAGGGGATTTCATGCGGGCAAACCTACTCTCTTGGCTGCAACAGCCTTTCAGTCCTGACGGTCGATGGGGCTCGAAGTGCCAATCTCTGGAAGCCTGTGCAGAAACGGCTACGGTGCCGCCATGTCCATGGCCCGTCGAGTTCTCTCCCCGCAGATTTCCTGGAGGGGCATGCTCAGCAGCGTGCTTTATCTCGCGCTGGCGGCTTCCTGGCTCGGCCTGGCCGGTGAGGTTCACTGGCTGCTGGACCTGTTCAGTCACTTCTGCTGGCAGCAGGGTCTGCTGTCCGCCGTTGTCGTGATCGGGGCCGCTTGGCAACGGCAATGGCAGCTTCTGGCGGTGGCGCTGGCCACGTTCTCCTTGAACGCCTGGCTCTTCGCCTCCCAGGCCTGGCGGCAATCCCCAGGCGCCGGAACGGACGAGAAGGCTCTGCAAATCATCAGCCTGAACGTGCTGACTGCCAATCCTCACAAAGAACGGGTGCTCGCCTACCTGACCGCCTCGGGGGCCGACGTCCTCTTCCTCATGGAAATCGATGCCGATTGGGCGGCGGCACTGGAGCCGCTGAAGCGGAGCCACCCGCACCATCATGTCTTGCCACGTCCGGACAACTTCGGCCTGGCCCTGTTCAGTCGCCTGCCCTTGCATGACCTGCG
>CANNUR010000014.1 GCA_947523045.1 uncultured Prosthecobacter sp. | reverse complement strand
CACGGGCACCGGCGGGGCGGCAAAAGGAGCCGCGCCGGACGCGCCGCTGGTGTCGGATGGAGTCGGCTTTCTCTGGGGGACGACAAGCAGCGGAGGCAGTTTTAATTTTGGCACGGTCTTCAAGGTGGAGGCGGCGACCGGGGCGCTGACCACGGTGGTGGAGTTTGGCGACACGCCAGGGGCCGTGGGCAGGACTCCTTACACGGGGCTGACACTGGTGGACGGGCTGCTGTGGGGGACGACGCGGCAGGGCGGCACGGATGGCTTTGGCACCCTCTTCCGCATCGTGCCGGGCACGGGCGCGGTGACGACGGTGGTGGAGTTCACCGGCGCGGGCGGCGCGGCGCCGGGCCGGGATCCTCGTTCCGAATTGGTGGCGGATGGAGCGGGATTCCTGTGGGGCATGACCCAGCAGGGTGGCACGAACGGCCTGGGCACGATCTTCAAGCTGGAGATCAGCTCGGGCACGCTGACCTCGATGACGCAGTTCACGGGCGGGGACGGTGCCGCACCCGGCATGAGTCCGAGTGGGCGGCTGCTGCTGGACGGGGCCGGCTTTGCCTGGGGCACGACTTCAAACAGCGGTCCGAATGGCAAAGGCACCGTCTTCAAAGTCGAGCTGGCCACGGGCGCGCTGACCACGATCGTGAGCTTCACCGGCACAACCGGCGCGTTCGTCGGGGCACATCCTGCCTATGGGTTGATTCCGGATGGCGCGGGTTTCCTCTGGGGCTCCTGCGGAGCGGGAGGGACCGCCAACAAAGGCACGCTCTTCAAGCTGAACTTCACCACGGGGGCGCTGGCGCAGGTGATCGAGTTCACGGGGACCAGCGGGGCTTTGCCGGGGGAATATCCCAGCGCTTTGCATGACGCGAGCGGCGGGGTGTTTTGGGGCGTGACTTCCAGTGGCGGCGCGTCCGACAACGGCACGATCTTCAAAGTGGCGACGGGCAGCTCCCAGGTGACGACGGTGCGGGAGCTGACGAACAATGCGGTGATCGCGGGCCGGACACCGCTGGCCGCTCCAGTCCTTGGATCGGATGGCCGGCTCTGGGGTGTGACAAGCCTGGGCGGCGAAAAGAATCAGGGAAGCGTCTATGCCTTCGATCCCGTGAATGACGTCTTCGAGACGGAGCACGAGTTCACTTATGACGGCCTGGTGCCCGAGCAGCTCAACAAGGGGAGCAAACCGCATGGCGGCCTGGTGAGCGATGGCGCCGGCTTCCTTTGGGGGGCGACGGAATTCGGCGGCCCGCACGATCGCGGGACGATCTACAAAATCCATGAGACCACCTCGGAGGTCACCGTGACGCATGTTTTCAGCAATGCTGCGGGCAATCCGAATTACCCCAGGTCTCCCCTGGTGAAGGTGGACGGCTATCTGTGGGGAATGACCGCCACGGGTGGCACTGGCAATCATGGCACGATCTTTAAAGTGGACATCTCCGACGGGTCCGTAACCAAGGTGGTGGACTTCACCAACACCAGCGCCCCCGCCAAGGGCCGCCTCCCCTATGGAGCACTGCTGGATGACGGCACGGGCATCCTCTGGGGCACGACCAGCCAGGGCGGCAACGGCAACGGCACGGTGTTCACGTTCGACACAAACACGGAGGAGTTCACGACCGTGATCGAATTCACCGACAATGGCGCCACAAACCAGGGGGCGGTGCCCTTCGCAGGGCTGGTGGATGACGGAGACGGATACCTCTGGGGCACCACCAGCGCAGGCGGCCAGGGCGGCAGAAGCAGCCGGATCGGCACGATCTTCAAAATCCTCAAAAGCAGCGGCGAACTCACCACTGTGGTGCGCTTCACTGGCGGCGCGGACACGGCCAATCCGGGGCGCACGCCGCGCTCAGGGCTGGTGAATGACGGGGAGGGCAGCCTCTGGGGCACCACCTATGAAGGCGGCGAGTTCAATCTGGGCACCATTTACCGGGTCAAGATCAACACCGGTGAGCTGACCAGCGTGCTGAGCTTCAAAGGCAATGGCACGGGAGCAGGCGCGGGGGCTTCTCCCAGCTACGGCGGGCTGTATTTGCACAGCGACGGCCGGTTTTACGGCACCACGGAGACGGGCGGCAGCGGCGGCGCGGGCACGCTCTTCCGGCTGGAGGTGGAGACGGCTCCGCCGGAGTTTTCCCTGGAGCAGGAGGTTTACACCGTGAACCAGGGCGGCACGGAAGTGCTGCTCACGGTGGAGCGCACCGGTGGCTCGGCCCCGGCTTCGGTGACTTTGGGCCTGGCGGATGGCATGGCCAGCCTGGTGCCGCCCTTCGCCGCAGCGGTAGCAGACACGGATTACCTGCCGCTGACCCTGCAGCAGTCCACGCTCGACTTCGCCGAGGGTGAAATGGAGAAGCAGGTGACGGTGACCCTGCTGCCGAAAACCGGCAAAAACCTGCCGAACAAACGCTTCACTGCCGCGCTCTCCAACCCCACCAATGGCGCGGTGCTGGGGCCCGTCCCGCAAGCCACGGTGAACATCCTGGCCGATGACACCACAAAACCAACGGTCAAACTCGTCACCCCCGCCGCCAAGGTGAACGCGGCGGTGCCCTACCTGCTCACCGGCGTGGCGGGGGATGCACGCGGCATCGCCAAAGTCGAGGTCGCGCTCAATGGCGGCCCGGTGACTGAGGCCGCGCTCGGCGACTCGCTCAAACCCACGGCGGTGCCCTTTTCATTGCCGCTGGCCTTGCCCGCGAACGGCGGCTCTTTGATCGAGGGGGTCAACACGGTGGTGGTGACGGCTTACGACCTGCGCGGCAACACCGCCAGTGTCACACGCAAGTTCACCTTCATCCGGCGCATGGGCCGCCTGATCGTCAATCAGAGGGATTATGGCGTTTTCTTTGGCCGTGACCCCGAACCACCCTCAAACCTCGGCACGGTGACTTTCAAAGCCGCCACCGCCACCAAGCTGGCCCCTTATTGGGCGACGGCAGGCGCACATTATTCCGACTATGTTCCAGGCTCAAAAGGCGTGCTGACCGCCAAGCCAAGCAAGGGCTTTGTCTTTGCCGGGTGGAACGGATTTCCGGGAGAGGTGACGGCGGATCTGGGTCCCGTCCTGGAATTCACGACGGTTGAAGGTGTTTATACCATGACCGCAGATTTTATCCGCAACCCCTTCTTCCCGCCGACAGCGGGCATGAGCAACCTCTTCAACGGCGTCATCACCCCCGTGAATGCCACGCCGGTGGAAAATGACAGCCACGGCAGGCTCACCGGCACCCTCGTGCCGGCCACCGGAGCGTTCAGCGGACAGATCCAGGTGGCAGGTGCAACCCAAAAGTTCGCCGCCTTTTTCACCGGCCTCGGCCAGTGCTATTTCGTGGTGGGCAAGACGCGGCCCAGGCAAATCACCGTCGGCGGCTGGACGCTAACCCTGTATCTGGATGTGGACGAGCAGGCCATCCAGGTGGCTCTCACCAAGCCGGGCGGGCTCCGCTGCGAGGGGCTGGCCCGGCGCGCGCTCTACGATGGCAAAATCTCCCTGCCGCCGCAAAACCTGCGCAATCTGGGCGCGAAGGGCTTTTTCACCTTCGCCACCTCCGCGGATGGTCCCATGGAAATGAGCCGGGATGAGTTGCCCAACGGCTTCGGCATTGGCACTCTCACGCTCGATTTGAAAGGCAACGTGATCCTGGCCGGCATCCTGGCGGACGGCACGCCTGTCACCTGCTCCTCCGCCCTGGTGGATGGAAACACGCTGCCGGTCTTCTGCCCCTTGCAGAGCCCCGGAGCCAAAAAAGGTGTCAACGGCGGCTGCTTCGGCGGTGAAGTGGTGCTGGCACCCACGGAATTCGAGGGTGATATCCAAGGGGAAGACCTTTTCTGGTTCCGCCCGGCGGTCACTCAGTTGACAGGTGTCACCCCGACGGCGCTGGCCACACAGCTCTACACCTCAGGGTGGCCGGGCGGTCTGAGCGGGCGGATCTTCGGAGCCTTGTACGATCCCAAGATCACCCTCCAGGCCATGCTCGGGCTGCTGGAGGCGGATGCTGAGCCGATACTCCGAGTGCAGGAGGGCAGGCTCACGGACCTCGTGGATGTCACCAGCTTCAGCATCCAGGGAAACAAGATCATCAAAGACAACCCTGCGGACAAAACCTTCGACATCAAGACCACGCTGGCGAAGGGAGCCTTTAACGGGGTCTTCACGCCCAACTGGCCCTCACCCTCCAGCAAGCTGCCCGCCTTCCGCGGCATCCTCATTCAGGGCGGCAGCATGGTCTCCGGCGGTTACGGTTTCTCGATCAGCAACGCTGCAGGGGACCTTGATCCCGAGTCATCGGGGGTCTTTCTGGGACACATGGACAACTGAGCCACTCCCCGTTTTCTAATCGAGCAAGGATTCATTCGGTGCTGCCCCGGAAGAAAGCTGGCTAGCCAGCTTCTCGGAGCGATTCCCCCAGCAGCCGGGAATGAAATTCTTTGGTCCTGCATGCGCAATCGCCGCCACGGCAAGCCCGGGCTGTCAGTGGCGCATCTCGGCGAAAATGAGACGTCCCGCGGAGGTGGCGAGGCTGCCGGAGATGATGACGTCCACCGTTTGCCCCACGAAGGAGGCGGCCTGGTTGACGACAATCATCGTGCCGTCGGCCAGGTAGCCGACCGCCTGATGCTTTTCCTTGCCCGGCTTGACCAGGGCGAGCTGCAGTTCATCGCCAGCCTGGAAGTGCGGCTGCAAGGCCTGGCTGAGTTCGTGGAAGCTGAGCACCGGGATGCCTCGCAGGCGTGCGACCTTGGCCAAGCCGCCGTCATTGGTGAGCAGCCGGGCGTTGAGCTCGCGCGCCAAACCGACGAGTTCCGCATCGCCCGCCTCGTCGCGTGTACTGGCGCCGGGCGGCGCCTCGTGGATCGACAGTCGCTGGGCACCGAGGCTGCGCAGCTTTTCCATGACCTCCAGCCCGCGCCGGCCGCGCAGGGCCTGCGCCGGATCGGCGGACTCGGCCAACCGGCGCAGCTCGTCGAGCACCGAGCGCGGTACCACCATCGTGCCACCGAGAAAGCCAGTCTCCGCCACCTCGGCGACGCGGCCGTCAATCACGACATCGGCGGCCAGCAGCAGCGGCTCGCCCTCCGAGCTGTCGCGCCGGAAGCGTACGTACGGGATCAGGAAGGCGAACTGGTCGCGGTCGCTGCGCAGGGCGAAGGTGACGCCAAAGAAGGCGAGCGAGGCATAGACGAGGATCTCGACGACGTTCTGCACTGCCTCACCGGCGGGCATCGACTGAAAATAAGCGAGCTGGAAGATGCCGATGCGGGTGATCAGCCAGGCGCAGAACAGGCCGATGGCGAGACCAAAGGTCGCATGCGAGAAGTCGCGCAGGGTGAAGCGCGCGAACAGGGTGTCGAGCAGCAGCAGCAAGCCCATCACCGCGGCGCCGGTGAGCGCCCCGGTCCAGGCGGGCAGCTGCAGGCCGACCGCAATGGTGAGGCCGGTGAAAACAAAGAGGGCAAAGAACAGGGCCCGGACCAGGCGGATGGACCACGCGGAATTCATGAAGCCTCATTGTAACCGGCCGCCCCCGCTCTGACGAGGGCAAAGCATGTCGAAGCGCGTTTTGTCGCGGCGGCCGACCGCAGTCAGGGTCAGGCCTTGTCCCGCAGCACCCAGGCGGAGACACAGCCCTCATGGGCCTGCGCCGCGGTCGCCGCGAAGTCGGCGAGGTAGCCGCGCGCGTGCACCGGCGCCGGCCACTCGGCCTCGCGCGCCGCCAGGTCGGCCTGCAGCTCAATCGTGCCCTCAAGCAGGTCGAAGGTGATCTCATCACCGTCGCGCACCGCGGCGATCGGACCACCACAGGCCGCCTCGGGCGAGCAGTGCACGCCGATGGCGCCATGCGAGACGCCGGAGACGCGGGTGTCGGAGAGGAAGGCGACCTTGCCATCGAGCTCGGGCACGGCGAGCGCAGCGCTGGCGACCAGCACCTCAGGCATGCCTGCGGCAACCGGACCAAGGCCGCGCAGCACCACGAAGTGGCCGGGCCGAATCAGGCCGGCGGCGGCGGCGTCGGAGATGGAGCGGGCGTCGCTGAAGCAGATGGCGCGGCCCGTGAAGCGCGGGCTCTTCATGGACGAGACCTTGAAGACCATGCCGTGCGGCGCGAGGTTGCCGAAGCAGACCTGCATGTCAGCGTAGTCCTTGAAGGGCTGGCCGAGCGGCGCGATCAATTCCTGATTCGCGGGCACGTCGGGCCGGCCGGCGATGTTTTCCTCCAGCGTCTGGCCGGTGACGGTGAGGCAGGAGCCGTCAAGCAGGCCGGCCTTCCAGAAATGGCGCAGCATCATCGCCGTGCCACCGATGCGGTGCAGGTCGGCCATGGTGCCCTTGCCGCGCGGCGCGAAGTTGCAGTACACCGGCGTCTTGCGGCAGATCGCCTGGACATCGCGCAGGGTGAAATCGACCCCGGCCTCGCGCGCCAGGGCGAGCAGGTGCAGGACGCCGTTGGTCGAGCCACCGGCGGCGGCCATGGCGACCATGGCATTGCTGAGGGCGGCCTTGGTGAGGATGTCGCGCGGGCGCAGGTTGAGTTCGAGCAGGCGGCGCAGGGCGGGACCGGCGCGCAGGCAGTCCTCTTTTTTGGCGGCGTCCGCCGCCGGAATCGAGGAGGTGTCGGGCAGGCTCAGGCCCATGGCCTCGAGGGCGATGCCCCAGGTGTTGAACGAGGCGGCAATGCCACAGCCACCGACGCCCGGACAGGCGGCGCGGATGACGGCCTCGGACTCCTCGTAGCTGATGACGCCGGCGTTGGCCTGGGCCTGGGCATCGTAGGAATCGAGGATGGTGACCGGCCGGCCGGCGTGGCAACCGGGCAGGATGCTGCCGCCGTTGACGATGAGGCCGGGATAGTTCAGCCGCGCCAGGGCCATGGCGAAGGCCGGACCGTTCTTGTCGCAGTGATGCACGCCGATCATGCCGTCATAACCATGCGCGCTGCAGATCATCTCGGCGCCGTTGGCCATCAGGTTGCGCGACACCAGCGAGGCACCGCCGCCCTCCTGGCCCTGGGTGATGTTGTCGCTCACCGGCGAGACGCCGAACGGAAACCCGGCCAGGCCAGCCTGGGCGCAGCCTTCGCGCAGGTGGCCGGCCAGTTCGTAGGCGTGGCGGTTGCAGAGGTTGCCGTCGAGCAGCGGCGTGGCGATGCCGATCTGCGGCCGGTCGAAGTCGGCCTCCTGAAAGCCCAGCCCCCAGTAGAAGGATTTGACGCCGCGCTGCCAGCCGCGGGTGAGGGCGCGCGAGTTCCAGTTGAGAGGCGGAGAATCCATGGCTGCCAATACGGCGATTGAGTGCCCGCTTGCAAACAAAAAACCCCGGTCGTGCGGGCACGACCGGGGGCAATGCTGGAGTCAGGAGACTATGGGACCGATTAGAAGCTCACACCGAGCTTCACGCCGCCGAAGATTTCGCTGTCCTGGGTGTTCAGCGTGTGACGGGCGTTGAGCGAGATGTTGTAGGCGATGTAGGGCGTCAGGGTGGCGCTCTTGGTCAGCTTGATCGGAGCCGAGAGGGTCGGCAGCACGTGGGTGAAGCCGCTCGGGGTCGAGGCCGGGTTGACGCCGCTGGTGTAGTAGTCGATGCCGTAGCCAACCTTGACGGCGGGCACCAGGCTCAGCCAGGGCGTGATCTCGATCGGCAGGTCGGCACCCGCTTCGAAGTAGGAGCCGCCGATGCGGAAGTCGTAGAAATAGCCGCCGGACAGGTTGACCGGACCCACCGAGGTGGCGACGGTCAGACCGATTTCCTGAGCGCTGGTGACGTTGCCTTCGCCGGCGCCATTGAGGATGCCCGCGTTGGTGCCGGAGAAGCCATCGAAGAACTCGTAGTGGGTGAACACGAGGCCGTAGGTGGCATAGCCGGCGTCATAGCTGAGGCTGGCGGCAAGGTCGAGCTCCGAGTAGTCGAAGTCGCCCTGGCCGAAGGGCGGGCCGTTGTCGATCGTGGTTTCGACGGTGCTCAGGTAGAGGGCGCCGAAGCCAAGGGAAAGCTGCTCCGAAAGCGGGATGCTCAGGTTCAGGCTCGTCCAGGTGGCGTTGTCGGCGAACCACAGACCGCGGTAGTAGGTGCGGGTGTCGTAGCCGACGGCGAGTTCGGCACCGAGGGTGTCGAAGAGGGCGCCGTCTTCCTCGGGCAGAGGAGCAACGGGAGCCTTGGCGCTCGGAGTACCGGCGAGGGCGCTCAGGCTGGCGCAGGAGGCCAGGACGAGCGCCGACTTCGTGAGAACGGAGGTCATGCTTTTCAGTTTCATGGTGATGGTATTTGGTTTGTTGAGGGGGGTGGAGGCGGGTCCGGGAGACCATCCACCACAAAAACCATTCCAAGCAGGTCGCGTGCCAACTTTGACGCCCATCTCCCAAAACAAAACTCCCGGCCGGGAAACCCGGCCGGGAGCGAAGGAAGGAACGGAGAGTTCCGACGTGGATTAGAAGCTGACGCTCAGACGGACGCCGCCGAAGATTTCGCTGTCTTCGGAGTTGGCGTTGAGGCCGGCGGTGCCAGCGGCGTTGGTGGTCGTGCCCTTGGCAGCGTCGTGGCGGCTGTCGAGGGAGATGTTGTAGGCGATGTAGGGCGTCAGGGTGGCGCTCTTGGTCAGCTTGATCGGAGCGGAGATGCTCGGGATGACGTGGGTCCAACCACCGGCACGCGAGCCGTTCTGCGGCAGGGTGTAGTAGTCGAAGCCGTAGCCCGTGCGGACCGCCGGAACGATGCTGAGCCAGGGGGTGATTTCGATCGGCAGATCGGCACCCACTTCAGCGTACGAACCACCGATGCGGAAGTCGTAGAAGTAGCCGGCGTAGACGTTGACCGGGCCGAGGCTGGAAGCCACGGTCAGGCCCACTTCCTGAGCGCTGCTGACGTTGAACTCGTCACCGTTGGTGGCCTGGTTGCCGGCCACGGTACCCGAGAAACCGTCGAAGTACTCGTAGTGGTTGAACACGAGGCCGAGGGTGGCCGGACCGGCGTCATAGTTGAGGCCGGCGGACAGGGCCAGTTCCGAGAAGTCGAAATCACCCTGGCCGAACGGAGCGCCGCCGGCGGCGGTCGTTTCGACGGACGTGATGTAACGAGCGCCCAGAGCCAGGGAGACCTGCTCGGTGATCGGGTTGGTCAGGCTGATGCCGGCGCTGACAGTGTTGTCGGCGCGGTACAGACCACGGTTGTAGTAACGGGTGTCGTAGCCGACTTCAACGGCAGCGCCAAGGCTGTCGTAGAGGGCGCCGTCTTCTTCCGGAAGCGGAGCCACGGGAGCCTTAGCGCTCGGGGCGCCGGCGAAAGCGTTCAGGCTCGCGCAAGCGGCCAGAACGAGAGCCGACTTCGTGATGACGGAGGTCATGCTTTTCAATTTCATGGTTGTTCTAGTTGGTTATTTGGTTGGTGGTTGATGGAGGTTGGTCCGGGAGACCTCCCACCAATCGCCGCAGCTTTAAGCCACAAACCCTTCATTGCCAAGCGACAATTTACGGAAAATTACCGTTTTCCTGATCATTTGGAAAGCTTCTGGAACGGCCCCGTACACGGCCTCCGCAGGACCTTGCCGGCGGCCCCGAAGAACCTCCAAATCCTTTGGGCATGAAGGATTTACCTCACTCCCTGAGGCGCACTCGAATGCCTTCCGGGCGCACCTCCAAGTCCTGGATGCCACTCAAAAAGCGCTGCACGCCCGGGTCCTGGTTCAGGTTCTGATCCACCAAATTCAGCCCCTTGATGCCGCCCAACCAGGCGTCGGGCAGGGGCACGCCCCCGAGACGAACGTCACGGATGGCAAATCGGGGGCCCGCCAGCGGATCGCAGGCGGCATCGAGGGAGAAGCGCAGTCGCAGGTTGGCCCCGGCCAGCAGCGGCAGGCCGCTGTCCGCAGGGATGGGAACAATCATGGCCACGTGAAGAAGATCCCGTGCCAACTCGACACGAATGTTTTCGCCGAGGCCGCGATCGGCCAGGAAGGCATTGATCTCGCGACCGCTGATCTGCACGGTGCGCTCCTCCGGACTCGCGCTGCCCGGCGGGGCTGCCGCCGTGCCGGCGGGCTCCCCCGCCGCGGCCAGGGCCTGCAGCTTCGCCTCGAAGGCGCGGTCCTCGGCCTCGGCGAGTCGCACCGGCTCCAGGGCCCGGGCATCGAGGTGGCGCTTGAACCACCAGTAGGCGCCGCCGCCGGCGATCAGGCCACCGGCAAGGAAGGTGGCCAGCAGGCTGAGCAGCAACCGGCCGCGGCGCGGTGCGGGTGGCGGAAGAGGGGCGGCGTCGGGTTGCATCGCGGGTCAGACGCCCGGTGCGGGCCGCTTGTTCGAAGCCGTGCCGAAAAACCGCCGGCTCAGGGAATGCGCAGGACCTGGCCGGGACGGATGACGTCGGACTTCAGACCGTTGGCAGCCTTGATCTTGGCGACGCTGCTGCCGCGCTTGCGGGCGATGCCGTAAAGGGTGTCGCCGCGCACCACCTTGTAGGACGAGCCGGAGCTCTTCTTCGCGGTGGACTTGCTGGGCGTGGTCTTTTTCGCCGCGGTCGAGCGTTGAAGGCGTACGGATCGGCCTCGACCGGTGCCGGCGGCGGTTCGTAGGCGGGCACGCCGCCGCCCGTCTGGGCGGTGCCGGGCAGGCCGGGATAGGGGTTGTAACCGCCGTCGTTGCCGTAGTTGGAGACGTACGGATCGTTGTAGGCCGGCGTCTGCTTGAGGGTCTCGCAGGAGCAGAGGGCGGCGGCCAGGGCCAGGAGCGGGCGGACGGGGGAAGTCATGCGGGTGCGGTGGGAACCCGCCCACTATGGTTTTTCAAGCGATCCGATCAAGCCAAAACGGCCCGCGCGCGCATTTCCACGGCGCGCCCGGTCGCACGCGCTGAAATACCGGCGAGCGGATTTCGTTGGAAGCAAGTCTTGCGATTCGCGCACGCTGTCACTAGGCTGCGCCTCCTTCCCCATGAAAATCGGCTTCAATCTTCTTCTCTGGACCGGTCAGGTGACCGAAGACCATTTCCCCGTGCTCGCCAAGCTCAAGGCCGCCGGTTACGACGGCGTTGAGATCCCGGTCTTCGACGTCAGCGACCCCGCCCACTTCGCCCGCATCGGCCGCGAGCTGCGCGACCAGGGCCTGGAATGCACCGCCGTCACCGTCCTGCCCGACGAGGCGCACAATGCCATCAGCCCGGTCGCGGCCAACCGCCAGGGTGCCATCGACCACCTCAAGCGCGTGCTGGAGTGCTGCCACAACGCCGGCGTGCAGACGCTCTGCGGTCCCTATTACCAGGTGCTCGGCCAGTTCACCGGCGCCTTCCCGACCGAGCAGGAACTCGAAAACGCCGCCGGCGTGCACCGCGCCATCGCCCCGGTCGCCGAAGCCGCCGGCGTCAAGTGCGCGATCGAAGCCCTCAACCGCTTTGAGTCGCACCTGCTCAACACCATGGAGCAGGCCGCCAGCTACGTGAAGCGCGTCGACCACCCCGCCTTCGGCACGATGTACGACACCTTCCACGCCAACATCGAGGAGAAGAATCCCTTCACCGCCATCGACACCGTCTTCGCCAGCGGCAAGCTCAACCACGTCCACATCTCCGAGAACGACCGCGGCACGCCAGGTCGCGGCCACATCAACCTCACCGAGCAGATCCAGCACCTGAAGAAGATTGGCTACAACGGCTGGATGACCATCGAAGCCTTCGGCTCCGCCCTGCCCGACCTCGCCGCCGCCACCCGCGTCTGGCGCGACTTCTTCCCGAGCACCGACCAGGTTTACCTCGAAGGCATCGAGGTCATCCGCAAGGCCTGGAACGCCTGACCGCCCACACCCCCAACCCATCCCATGAGCACCGAACCCACCACCACCCGCCGCGATTTCCTCGGCAAAACCGCCGCCACCGCCGGCGCCCTCACCGTCGCCCAATCCGCCTGGGCCGCCGGCAGCGACAAGATCAAAGTCGGCCTCATCGGCTCCGGTGGCCGCGGCTCCGGCGCCGCCAACCAGGCCCTGAGCACCAAGCAGGAGGGCGTCGTCCTGCACGCCATCTGCGACGCCTTCAAGGAGAAGGCCGACGGCGCTCTGTCCAACCTGCGCACCAAGCACCCGGAAAAAGTCCAGGTCGATGACTCGCGCATCTTCACCGGCCTCGACGGCTACAAGGGCGTCATCGACAGCTGCGACCTGGTCATCCTGACCACCCCGCCCGGCTTCCGTCCCTACCACTTCGAAGCCGCCGTCAACGCCGGCAAGCACGTCTTCATGGAGAAGCCGGTCGCCGTCGACAGCCCCGGCGTGCGCAAGGTCCTGGAGATGGCCAAGGTCGCCGACGAGAAGAACCTCAAGGTCGTGGTCGGCCTGCAGCGCCGCTATCAGAACTGCTACATCGAGGCCCTCAAGCAGGTGAAGGAACAGGGCATCATTGGCGACATCGTCTCCGGCCAGGTGTACTGGAACGGCGGCGGCATCTGGTTCCGCGACAAGCAGCCCGGCCAGTCCGAGCTGATGTACCAGCTCAACAACTGGTACTTCTTCACCTGGCTGTGCGGCGACCACATCAACGAGCAGCACATCCACAACATCGACGTCGCCAACTGGTTCATCGGTGGCCATCCGGAATCCGCCCAGGGCATGGGCGGCCGCATGCAGCGCGTCGACAAGAAGTTCGGTCAGATCTACGACCATCACTACGTCGAGTACACCTACGCCAACGGCGTGCGCGTCAACAGCCAGTGCCGCCACCAGTCGGGCGTGTACAACGCCGTGCGCGAGGAGTTCACCGGCACCAAGGGCAAGGTCTACCTCGTCAACAGCGGCGCCTGCTACGCCGTCAATCACAAGGGTGAAACGATCTGGAAGTACCGCCCCACCGGCGGCGAGGACCCGGCGGCGGAAGCCGGCAAGGGCCGCAAGGGCCGTCGCACCAGCGATCCGGATCCGTACCAGACTGAACACGACATCCTGCAGGCCGCCGTGCGCGACAACACGCCGAAGAACGACGCCTACTACGGTGCCGAATCGACCATGACCGCCATCATGGGCCGCATGGCCACCTACTCCGGCAAGGAGCTCAAGTGGGATGAAGTCCTCAACAGCAAGGTTCAGCACATGCCGGCCATCGTCACCGCCGAAACCGAGCCGCCGGCCAAGCCCACCGCCGACGGCGGCTACCCGATCGCCATCCCCGGCGTGCAGGTGCCCGGCGCGGAAGTGATCTGAAGCGACCTGCCAACCCGGTTTGCACCACCGGCCTGCCTCACGGCAGGCCGGTTTTTTTTCGCCGGCTGCCGGTGGGGCGAGCCAAGGCGAATGCCCAACAAGGCATCCTGAATGACAAAGGGCTCCATCCCCCTGCCGCTCAGGTGCGGCTCGAAGCAGGCCTTGAAAGAAAACCTTGGGTCATGTAAATCCTACATCATGACACGCACTCAGATCCAACTCCCGGACGACCTGTATCGGCGCGCCAAAGCCTTCGCGGCCGAGCGCGAGGTTTCCTTGGCCGAGATCACCCGGCGTGGCCTGGAAATCTTCCTCGCCCGCTTCCCAGAACCCGGCAGCACAAAAAGGAACTGGAAGCTGCCCGCGGTTCGCAGCGGCGGTGTCAAGGTGCCGCTGGAGAAGCTGAAGAACCTCGTTCGAGACGACGAAGAATCCCGCCACCCGCGCCAATCATGATTGCCATGGACACCAACATCCTGTTTCCGTTGGTGGTTCAAGATCATCCTCAGCATGCACAGGCCCGGTTCTTTGCCGAGTCCCTCCAGGACCGTAGCGATGTCGCCGTCAGTGAGTTGGTTCTGCTGGAACTCTACAACCTGCTGCGCAACCCCACCGTCATGACCCAACCGCTGAGCGCCTCGACCTCAGTCGAGGTTTGCGAGGCCTTCCGGCACCATCCCGTCTGGCAGACCCTCGGTTTTCCACCCGAGAGTCGTCCCTTCCACAACGCCTTCTGGCCCCGCCTTCGCCAAGCCGGCTTCGCACGCCGCCGCTCCTTCGACTGGCGTCTCGCCCTCACACTCCTCCAACAAGGCGTCACGGAGTTTGCCACCGTGAACCTGAAAGACTTCGAGGACTTCGGGTTTGAACGTGTCTGGAATCCCTTGCTTGTGGAGTGAACCCTTCCTTCCGAGGCAGGGCGCGCCGAGTCGAACACCCAATATCCAACAAGGAATCCTGAATGACCCAGGGCCTGGCTCCGCACTTGGGCCTTGGACATTCCTAGTGCGATATTCAGCATTCCTTCGGCCCGCAGGGCACAACCGCGGAGACTTGCCTCCGCGTTGCAACGTGGGCTTGAAACCTGAAACTTCCAACCTCCGCCCGTCTCAGACGAGCATGAGGGCCGGGTTTTCCAGCAGCTTGCGCATCTCGGCGAGGAAGGTGGCGGCGACGGCGCCGTCGACGACGCGGTGGTCGCCGCTCAGGCCGACCCACATGCGCTGGCCGACGACGATCTGGCCCTTGTCGTTGACGACGGGCGTCTTGCGGATGCTGCCGATGGCGACGATGGCAGCCTGCGGCGGATTGATGATGGCGGCGAACTGGTCGATGCCGTAGGCGCCGAGGTTGGACACCGTGATCGTGCCGCCGGCGAAGTCGTCGGGGCTGAGTTTCTTGGTCTTGGCCTTGCCGGCCAGGTCCTTGACCGACTGGCTGATCTCCAGCAGGGTCTTTTTCTCGGCCTGCTTGATGACCGGCGTGACCAGGCCGTCGTCGACGGCGATGGCGACGCTGAGGCCGACCGACTTGAACTTGACGATGGCATCGCCGTCCCAGGCGGCATTGATGGCCGGCTGGGCCTGGGCGGCGCGGATGACGGCCTTGAGGATGAAGTCGTTGACCGTGTACTTGTTGCCGCCGTTCTTGTCGGCCGTGGCGTTCAGGTGGGCGCGGAACTCCATGAGCGGCCCGGCATCGACCTCCATCTGCAGGTAGAAATGCGGAATCTGCGTCTTCGAGGCGAGCAGGCGCTCGGCAATGATGTTGCGCATGCTGCTGGTCGGCACGCGCTCGTCCTCGTCGCCAAAGACCGGACGAATCGTCGGCGTGGCCGGACCGCGCGCGGCGGCGGCACCGCCGGCCGGGGCGTTTTCGACATCGGCGCGGACAATGCGTCCGCCCGGGCCGGTGCCGGTGAGGCGCGACAGGTCGACTCCGCGTTCCGCGGCAATCTTGCGGGCCAGCGGGCTGGCCTTGACGCGGGTCTCGGTGCCAGCCACGGCGCGGCGGGTCGGCTGCGGGGCGGTCGGCAGGCGGCTGCCAGGGGCGGCGGGCTTGCGCGACGGGTTGGCGCCGCCGGCCGGCTTGGCTTCGGCAGCGGGAGCGCTGGCCACCGCGGCCTGGGCCTTGGCGATGATTTCGTCGAGATTGGCGGGTGCTTCCTCGCCTTCTTCCAGCACCACGGCAAGCGGGGCGCCGAGCACGGCCTTGGAACCGGCCGGGATCAGGATCTTGTGCAGGGTGCCCTCGAAAAAGCAGGGCATCTCCATCGTGGCCTTGTCGGTCTCGACGTCCGCCAGGGACTGGCCGGTGCTGACGCTGTCGCCTTCCTTGACGAGCCATTTCGCGAGGGTTCCCTCGGTCATGGTGTCGCTGAGCTTGGGCATTTCGATGATTTTGGGCATGGCGGAAAGGGGAAGTGAAAAGCGGAAAAGAAACGTTTCGGCGGCTCAGCAGATGCTCAGGGCCTTCTCGATGACGATGTCGGCGGTCGGCAGCTGCAGGGCCTCCAGCGGCGGGCTGTAGATGGCGGGGGCGTCGAGGCTGCAGACGCGCAGGACCGGGGCGTCGAGCTCGTCGAACAGGCGCTCCTGAATCAGGTAGGCGATCTGGGCACCGACGCCGCAGAAGGGTTTGCCCTCCTCGACGTAGATGGCGCGGTGGGTCTTGGCGACCGAGTTGAGGATGGTTTCCTCGTCGAGCGGGCGGATGCTGCGCAGGTCGACGACCTCGGCGGAGATGCCGTGCTCCTCCTCGAGGACCTTCGCGGCCTCCAGGCAGGTCAGGACGGCCTTGCCATGGCAGACCAGGGAGATGTCGGTGCCCTCGCGCTTGACGTCGGCGACGCCGAGCGGGATGACCAGTTCGCCGCCGGGCAGTTCGTCGTTCGAGGGCACCTCCCATTCCTCGCCGTAAAGCTTGGTGCTCTCCATGAACATGACCGGGTCATTGTCGCGGATCGCCGCCTTCATCAGTCCCTTGACGTCGTAGGCCGTGCTCGGCACGACGCACTTCATGCCCGGGAAGCTCGCCATGATGTTCTCCGGCGTGTGGCTGTGGGTGGCGCCAACGCTGGTGCCGCCGTTGGCCGGGCCGCGCACGACGATCGGGCAGTGGATCTTGCCACCGCTCATGTAGCGCACCATGCCGGCGTTGTTGATGATCTGGTCCCAGGCGACCGTGTAAAAGCTCCAGAACATCAGTTCCATCACCGGGCGCACGCCCAGCATCGAGGCACCGACGCCCATGCCGATAAAACCGGCCTCGCTGATCGGGGTGTCGACCACGCGCTTGTCGCCCCACTTGTCCCAGAGACCCTGGGTGACCTTGTAGGCGCCGTTGTACTGCGCCACCTCCTCGCCCATCACCACGACCATCGGATCGCGGGCCAGTTCTTCGTCCAGGGCTTCGCGCAGGGCATCGCGGTAGGTGATTCGGCGGGGCATTGTTGGGCGTGGTGGGGGCTGAAAATCGAGCCGCATCGTTCGACTTTGCGAGGGGCGGAGTCAAGGGCCGGAAACGGGCCCGGCGGCGGGCCGCTTTGCCGTTGCGGCCGACCGACCAGCCTGCCATGATGGCGCCGTGAAACTCCCCCTCCTGTTGACCTGCTGCGCCCTCGCCGCCGCCTGGCCCGCCCGCGGCCAGGCCCCCTCCGGCGAGCCGGCCGGCCGCTGGCAGGCGCCCAGCCCGGACGGCCGCCCCTGGAAACACACCGGCACCGGCCTGGTCTTCCCCCAATTTCTGGGCGAGTACCGCCTCGCCGGCGAATTCACCTACGAGACAGGCGGCGTCTTTTTGCGCTACGAAAACGTCGAGGAACGCGCCCGCGCCGATGTCTTCCTCTTCCCTTCCCGCGACCCGCTGCCGACCCTTGAGGACCGGCAGCGCAGGATCCTGACGGAGATGGACGGCGTGGTGTCCGACATGGAGGCCATGGTCCGCAACGGCCGCTACAAGAACCTCGACACCGGCGAACTGGTCGGCGGCGAACTCGAACTCTGGCAAAAGCAGTCCCTGCCCATCGCCACCCGCCAGCTCACCGCCACCCGCCTCGGGGTCGCCAAGGAGGGAGCCGTCGAGGCCATCGTCAAACTCTGGGTCGGCATCACGGTGGTGGAAAACCATGTCCTGACGATCCGCCATATGCGTCCGGCCGACGCCGGCGCCAGCGGCGAGCAGTCCATGAAGGATCTTGTCGGGCTGATCTTCCAGCTTATCAAGGATCCCTCCCTGCGCGGCCACCTGCAGGAACTCATCGCCGCCTACCAGAAAAACCCGCTCTCCGAAGACGGCGAACAGGCCGCCGCCGCCGTGCTCGCCTACCTCAACCAGGCCCCCTACTTCCCCATCAACATCCCCGAGGATCCGCTTGGCAGTTGGCTCGCCCACGCCGAGAAGCAGGCGCCCGGCACCCAGGACCACCTGCTGCGCGCCTTCATGCTCGGCAGCGCCAAGGCCGCCTTCGCCGAAAGCGACGCCCTCACCTGCCTCGACGCCGGCGCCCGCCAGTTCGCCGTCATCTACCGCGAACTCGCCCGCCAGTTCCCGTCCATCACCCTGCCGGAAGCAGATTCCTTCGTCGCCGCCGCCGAAAAGGGCCTCGGTGCCGAATGGCTGAAAGACCGCTCCTTCCTCACGAAGTAATCCCCCTCATGAAAGCCCTGTTTCCCCTGCTCCTCGCCCTGACCGCCGCCCAGGCCGCCCCCCTCGACCCCCACCTCGACGCCGTGCGCGCGGTCGGTCGCGAAGGCGCCGGCAACGGCCCCGCCGCCGCCGCCTGGCAGGCCCTCGCCAAGGCCGATCCCGCCGCCCTGCCCGACATCCTGCGCGGCATGAACGGCGCCAACCCGCTCGCCGAAAACTGGCTGCGCGCCGCCGTCACCGCCGTCGCCGACCGCGGCATCGCCTCCCAAACCCTGCCCGTGCCCGCCCTCCAGGCCTTCCTGATGGACACGAAAAACAGCCCCGGCCCGCGCGTCGTCGCCTTCGACCTGCTGCAGCGCGCCAACCCGGAGCTGGCCGACCGCCTGACGCCCTCCCTGCTCGAGGACCCCAGCGCCGAACTGCGCCGTCACCCGGTCGCCAAACTGCTCGAGGCCGGCGACGACGCCCTCGCCCAGGGCAAGAAGGACGCCGCCAAGGCCGCCTTCCAGCAGGCCATGGCCAGCGCCCGCGACGAGGATCAGATCAAGGACCTGGCGAAAAAATTGAAGGACCTCGGCGCCCCCGTCGATCTGCCCCGCCACTTCGGCTTCCTGATGAACTGGAAGCTGCTCGCCCCCTTCCCGAACGTCGAGCGCAAGGGTTTCGACACCGTCGTCCCGCCCGAGCAGAGCATCGACCTCGCCGCTGAATATGAAGGCAAGGCCGGTGCCAAGGTGAAGTGGCAGGATTTCACCAGCCAGGACGATTACGGCATGATCGACTTCAACAAGCCCTTCACGATGCTGAAGGAGGTGACCGGCTACGCCTACACCGAGTTCAACGCCGCCGAGGCGCGCGAGGCCCAGATCCGCCTCGGCTGCAAGAACGGCTGGAAGGTCTGGTTCAACGGTGAGCTGATCTTCGCCCGCGACGAGTACCACCGCGGCGCCAAGCTCGACCAGTACAAGCTGCCCGTGAAGCTGAACAAGGGCAAGAACACGATCCTCGTGAAGTGCTGCCAGAATGAGCAGACGGAAACCTGGACCGTCGAATGGCAGTTCCAGCTGCGCGTCTGCGACGCCACCGGCACCGCCATCCTGCCGGTGCCGTAAGCGCGTGGCGAAGAGTCGGCAGCAGAGCGGCTCGCAAGGCAGGGCGGCTCTTGAATGAAGGTGTCGTTCACATCGCGCTGGACGGCGGGGTGAAACTCCAGGTTCATGCGCTGCCAGAGGGGCGCTTCAGCCCGGAGAGGAACTGTTCGTACGACAACGGCCGCACAGAGCCGCTCTCCATTTCCGCATCCCGTCCCTCGGCCAGCCTGGCCAGGGCTTCGTCAGTCCAGGCCTGATCCCCCAGGCTGTCGATCAGTTCCACCGCCAGCCCGGCGCGGTCCTGCGGCGGCAATTCTTGAAGAGCAGCAGAGAGTTCGGCCCGGGCGATCATGGTACAAGAATAGCAGGTTCGCTTCGACACGGCAATGGCTTCAGGCACCGAAAACTTGGGCCAGGAACTTTTGCGGCAGCAACTCCAACTCTCTGGCTGCTGCTGGAGGGCTTGGCGCATCGCTTGGATCTTGGCGTGCGCTTGGGAGACTTTGTCTTGAGGCATGCCCGGCAGGCGCAAAAAGTGCCCGGGGCCTCGTGCCCCGCCCCCAGGGGGCCACTTACCGGCCCGCTGCCTTCGGGACCAGCAGGACCTGGCCTCCCTCCTCCCAGGCCAGTCCCCATTGCTTGAGGGCCAGCAAGACCGAGCGCAGGGCCTCGCCCTTGGGGGTCAAGTGGTAGGCGAGGTGCTTGCCGTCTCCCGGCCACTGGCGGCAAATTCAGCCAGCGCCGCCTTGAGTTGCGCGGCGTTGAAGGTCCTCTTGAGGCTGGCAATCGCCTCGTTCGCCAGCCGATCGCAGCGTTCGTTGCCTGCGTGTCCGGCGTGCCCCCTCAACCAGTGCCAGCGCACGCGGTGCCGTGAGGCGGCGGCGTCCAGGGCGCGCCACAGGTCTTCATTCTTGACCGGTTGTTTCGACTTCGTTCGCCAGCCGTTCACCTTCCAGATGGCGAGCCAGGCCGTGACGCCGTTTTTGACATACTCGGAGTCGGTGAAGAACTCGACCGCGCAGGGTTCCTTGAGCGCCTGGAGCGCTTCGATGGCGCCGCGCAGTTCCATGCGATTGTTCGTCGTGGCGGGCACGCCGCCACTCAGCTCGCGATGGTGGGGACCGTAGGACAAAACCGCTGCCCAGCCGCCCGGCCCCGGGTTGCCATGGCAGCCGCCGTCCGTGTGGATGACCACTTTTTTCATCCGTTCAATGGGCTCGGCCATCCCGGAGGACGATCCGGAAAGCCGCCGGCGTTCGAGGTTGGGTCACTGGCTCTGAGGTGCACTCCTGACTGTTCCGTGAGTTTGTCAGGCCCTTCAAGTCGAGCCTTGCGTTTTGACAAGCACCGCGACGCTCAGGCTCGTTCAACAGCGTGCTGCCAGCAGCAAAATCAGCCGGACTTGGCACTTCCCAAAACTGACAACCAACCCGCGGACGGCTGGCAGCGCCCCTTGGGGCTACAGCAGGCCAAGATGGCGGGGGTGGGACCGTGACAGACAAGGTGGGCAGCCCGCCTGAAGCCCCTGAAGACTCGGAGCTCGCCTGCCGAAATCCGGCCCGCTGCGCTTGCGCCTCGCTCCAAGTCGGGGCATGAACGCTTGTGCTCACGGATTACCACACCCACACGCCGCTCTGCCGCCATGCCGAGGGCGATCCGGTCGATTACGCCCGCCAGGCGCAGGCGCTCGGCCTGGCCGAGATCGGGCTGTCCGATCACAACCCGATGCCGGAGCCCTTCGACAACTGGCGCATGGATCTGGCAGACCTGCCGCGCTACTTTGAACTGGTCGACGAAGCCCGCGCCGCGCTGCCGGATTTCCCGATCCGCCTCGCCCTCGAGTGCGACTACCTGCAGGGCCGCGAGGCCTGGATCGAAACCACCACGGCCATGGCGGACTGGGACTACCTGATCGGCAGCGTTCACTACATCCACGATGGCATCGCGGTCGATGACCCGCAGTACCTCGCCCGCTGGAGCAGCGCCTCCGACATCGAGGCGATGTGGGCGGCCTACTGGCGGCTGTACGAGAGGATGATCCGCACCGGGCTCTTCGATTTTTACGCCCACCCCGACCTCGCCAAGCGCTTCGGCCTGCGCCCGGCCGGCGACCTGCGGCCCTACTACGAGCCGGTCATTCAGGCGCTGGTTGACACCGGTGGCGTGCTCGAGGTCAGCACCGCCGGCCTGCGCAAGGACGTGCGCGAGATCTACCCGGCGCGCGAGATGCTGGAGATGGCCTTCAGCGCCCGGGTCCCCATCGTCATCAACTCCGACGCCCACTGCCCGGGCGACGTCGGCGCCGACTTCCACCAGGCGCTGGAGCTGGTGCGCTCGGTCGGCTACCGCCAGACCCTGCGCTTTGAAAAACGCCAACGGCGGGTCGTCGATCTGCCGGAAACCTGGCCCTCCCGCTGACCCATGCTCTGGCAGGCCCGCCATCATCGCCTCGAGTTCCCGCGCCGGCCGCTGGTGATGGGCATCGTCAACCTCAACGACGACTCCTTCTGCGGCGACGGCACGCTCGATCCCGCCCAGGCGCTGGCCCAGGCGGCGCGCATGCTGCGCGACGGTGCCGACGTCATCGACATCGGCGCCGAGAGCGCGCGCACCAATCGCGGCCCGATCTCCGAGGAGGAGGAAGTGCGCCGCCTGCTCCCCTTCCTCGACGCCTGGCCGGAGCTGATCGCCTCCTTCCCCGCCCCGCCCTGGGACGAGGCCCAGGTCTGGCCGCCGCTGCTGTCGATCAACACCTGGCGGCCCGCCGTCGTCGCGGCCGTGCTGCCGCATGGTGGCGACCTGATCAACGACATCGGCGCCCTGCCCGACGCGACCAATGCCCGCCTCTGCGCCGAGCACGGCGCCTCGCTGTTGATCATGCACAGCGTTGGCGAACCCAAGGTGCCGCACACCCACGTCGGTTACGATTCCATCCTCGACACCCTCGACCGCTTCTTCGAGGAAAAAATCGCCCTCTGCCGCGAGGCTGGGCTCGATGAAAGCCGCCTCATCCTCGACCCGGGCATCGACTTCGCCAAGCAGCGCGACGACAACCTCGCCATCTACCGTCACCTCGAGCGCCTGCACCGTTTCGACCGCCCCATTCTGCTGCCGGTCTCGCGCAAAACGGTCATCGGCCAGGTGCTCGACCAGCCCGACGCCACCCAGCGCGACCCGGGCACGATCGCCTGCCTGACCGCTGGCGTGCTGCGTGGCGCACAGCTGTTCCGTGTCCACCAAGTCCGCGCGGCGGCGCTGGCGGTGAAAACGCTGTGGGGCGTCACCGGCGGCCGCACGCTGGCGGGCGGATTCGTCGACGCCCCCTGAGCGCGCAGCGGGAAACCCGGCTCAGCGCGCCGCGGCGTCCTGGCCGCGGCGACCAAAGCAGAACAGGGTCTTGTCGCCGCGCACAAACAGCTGCCCCTCGCTGAGCGCCGGCGAAGCCATGACCTTTTCTCCCAGCTCGCTCTCGGCCAGCAACTCATAGGCCGCACCGGGCCGCACCGTGCGCACGGTGCCGAAGTCGTTGACGAAATACACCCGGCCCTCGGCGCTGACCAGTGAGGCGTGATGCTCCTTCATCCGCTCCTCCCAGGCGATGGCGCCGCTGGCGGCGTCGAAGCAGTGGGCGATGCCGGAGTCGGACACCACCAGGAACCAGCCGTTTTCACAGATCGGCGAGGGCACGTAGGCCACGCCCTTGTTGGTGCGCCAGACGATGTGGCTGGCACCGATGTCGCCGACACCGTCCGGGCGCAGGGCGAGGATGTGATGCTCGGGAAAGCCGCCAGTGAGTAGGACCAGGCCGGACTTGGCGTCAAACACCGGCGAGGCGACAAATTGCTCGGTCGGTCCGTCCAGCATCCACAGCAGGGCGCCCGTGCGCGGGTCGTAGCTGGTGACGCACTTGCTGCCGGAAAGCACCATCTGCGGCCGACCCGCGATCTCGCGAATCAGCGGCGCGCAGTAGCTGCGCGTCTGGTTGGGACGCTCGATGCGCCAGAGTTCGCGGCCGTCGGTGCGCGCCAGCGCGACGATGTATCCCGGGCCGTCGTGGTCGCAGTTGACGATGACCTTGTCCTCAAACAGCACCGGCGACGACGAAAAGCCGTGCTTGCTGGCGAAGACACCCGGTCGCACCTGCCAGACCGGCTTGCCCGCAAAGTCATGGGCGCTGACCACGGCGGTGTCGCCATCGAGGAAGGCGGTGAACACACGCTCGCCATCGGTGGCCGGCGTGCTCGAGGCATGGCTGTTGAGGCGGTGCTTGCCCTCCATCGGCGACTTCAGCACGGCGGTCTGCCAGAGCAGCCTGCCGCTGGCGCGGTCCAGGCAGAGCAGCAGGCGCTGCTGCGTCTCCGCCTCGGCCGCCACCGTGAACAGGCGGTCGCCCCAGACGATGGGCGAGGCATGGCCGCTGCCCGGCAACTCGGCCTTCCAGGTCAGGCTCTCGGCATTCGCCGCCAGAGGAAAGCCATGGTCGAGCGACGTGCCATCGAGCCGCGGCCCCCGCCACTGAGGCCAGTTTTCCGCCGCAAGCGGCAGGGTGGAGGCGAGCAGGAATAGGGCGACAGGGAGCAGGCGCATGACGGGGACACTATCGGCCCGAAAAGGCTGCTTCAATCAGCAACTCCGTGTTCCCGGCCCGCCTCGCGGCGGAAAAAGCCGTCGCGGTTTGTCCGGTTTCGTTCGCACGTGTGGGCAGCTTCCGGGAAAATCGTGCCGACAACCGCCGTATTCCCCGCCCTGCCCGACATGAAAGCCCTCCTCCGTTCCCTCCTGCTGCCCTGCCTCGCCCTGGCCGCCCCGCTCGCCGCCCAGGTCGAATTCAAGGCCGGTGACTCGGTCGCCATTCTCGGCAACGCCCTGCCCGATCGCGCCCAGCACTTCGGCTGGCTGGAGACCCTGCTCACCCAGGCCAACGCCGACAAGGATCTGACCTTCCGCAACCTCGCCTTCGCCGGCGACGAGGTGCACACCTGGCACCGCATCGACGACTTCGGTACGCGCGACGAATGGCTCACCAAGGTCAAGGCCGACGTCATCTTCGCTTTCTACGGCTTCAACGAGTCGTTCAAGGGCTACGAGGGCCTGGAGACCTTCAAGCAGAACCTGGCCAAGTTCCTCGACGAGACGAAGGCGAAAAACTACAGCGGCAAGGGCGCCCCGCGCCTCGTCCTGTTCTCGCCCTTCGCGCTGCAGAAAACCGCCAACCCCAGCCTGCCACCGGTCGAGGAGCGCAACACGAACCTGCAGAACTACACCGCCGCCATGGCCGAGGTCGCTGCCGCCAAGGGCGCCGCCTTCGTCGACCTATACGCGCCGACCGCCAAGGGCCTGCCCGAGGGCGCCACGCTCGACGGTCTGTACACGACCAGCGAGGGCGACAAGGTCATCGCCGAAGCCGCCTTCCGCGCGCTCACCGGTGCCGAACCGCCGGCAGCCAACGAAAAACTGCGCGCCGCCATCCGCGAGAAAAACTGGGAGTGGCACCAGCGCTACCGCACGGTCGACGGCTACAACGTCTACGGCGGCCGCTCCGGCCTCGCCTACACCGCCGGCGTCGGCGGCTTCAAGCAGAACGAGAAAAACCCTGAGCCGCCCTACATCTCCAACTTCCAGGTCATGATGCAGGAGATGGCCCAGCGCGATGTCAAGACGGCCAACCGCGACAAGCGCGTGTGGGCGGTCGCCAAGGGCGGCGATCTGGTCGTCACGGACGACAACCTGCCGCCGGTGACGAAGGTGCCGACCAACATGCCCGACCCGAAGGAGGGCAAGGAGTTCAACAAGGTGCCGATGACCGGCATGAAGTTCACGCCCGAGGGCCTGGTCGCCTTCCCCGACGCGAAGGAGGCGATGAAGGACATCCAGACCGAGCCCGGCCTGAAGCTGACCCTCTTTGCCGACGAGAAGAAATTCCCGGAACTCGTCAACCCGGTGCAGATGGCCTGGGACACCCGCGGCCGCCTCTGGGTCGCCGCCTGGCGCAATTACCCGGAGCGCACGCCGACCAGCACCAAGGGCGACAGCCTGCTCATCTTTGAGGACACCGACGGCGATGGCAGCGCCGACAAGATGACGGAGTTTGTCGATGACCTGAACTGCCCGACCGGCTTCAATTTCTACAAGGATGGCGTCATCGTCATGCAGTCGCCCAACCTCGTCTTCATCGAGGACACCGACGGCGACGGCAAGGGCGACAAGCGCACGATCCTGCTCATGGGCCTGTGCGCGGCCGACTCGCACCACGAGACCAACGCCCTCAGCTACGACTGCGGCGGCGCGCTCTACCCGAGCGACGGCGTCTTCCATCGCACCCAGGTCGAGACACTCTACGGCGTCGTTCGCAACACCAACGGCTGCATTT
>CANNUR010000013.1 GCA_947523045.1 uncultured Prosthecobacter sp. | reverse complement strand
CTCGCGAGCTTGCACAAGTCGGCGATGCTCACCTTTGAGGGCTTCCAGCCCTCTGGCACAGGCGCCTGCAATCTCTGGATTCGAAGCTGCAGCCGTCTCAAATCGAGTCATGGCTCCGCTCCTTCGGGCGATTCATGATT
Organism: uncultured Prosthecobacter sp.; assembly: GCA_947523045.1. GTDB lineage: Bacteria > Verrucomicrobiota > Verrucomicrobiia > Verrucomicrobiales > Verrucomicrobiaceae > Prosthecobacter. The sequence goes on along the minus strand of CANNUR010000013.1, from coordinate 25,668 downwards.
TCTGCGATGACCGCATTGGTGTCACCAGAGAACTCGTTGAGTCCTCCCCAGTCTGCCTCAATGGGGTCGGTTGCCCCCGGGTCAAGGGATGAGATGTTTTTAACCTCGCCGGTGCGAGGAAAATAATACACGGCGGTTGAGGCCGAGATGGCCCTCGCGGCCAGTTTTTTGGTTGCGGGTGTGGATGGCAGCTTGAAGAGCTTAAGGAAATCACTCGACTTGCCGCCGTGCTCGCGCATCGCCTGCAGAGCCCAGACGAGATCGAGGACATGGGGAGAGTGGGTGGTTAGGCAGACTTTATAACCACGCTCGATCAATTCCATGACCAGAAGCAAGGTCGTGGTGATCGCCTGAGGATGCAGCCCCATCTCCAGTTCCTCGATCATAACCCACTCCAGCTTGCCACGCTTGGGGACCTTGCCTGGTGGCATGAGCCAGTAAAATCCCAGAAGGAGTGGCACGAATTCCCGCTGTCCCGCTGACCAGACGAGATAGGGCAGGGTGGGTTTTTTATCGCCCGTGCTCAGCACAAGTCGCTTCTCGAATTGTTTCGGGTCGGTTTGCAGGCCGAAGTCTCCAAAGATGCTTTCACCAATTTTCTTGCGGAACGATTCCTTCAAGCGGTTGTTCACTGGGAAAAGCTCCGTTCCCTTCGAAAATTCGGATTGGACTAAATGGTGAAGGCGCTCACTGAACTCACGAACTGAAAATGGGTCGCCTGACCTGTAGTCGGTAAACGGGCGGGTCAGCCCCTCGCGCAATGCCAGTACCCGTTGAGCGGGAATGAGGAAGACTTTTTCTGCGCGTGATTTTTTGCCTTTGAGCAGAGCCCCCATATCGATGCTTCGCTGGTTCCAGACGATCCGAGTCTTTTCTGGATCGAAGATGGATGACATGCCCTCTCCGAAGTAAAGGTCGAGAAAATTTGTCAAATGCGGGCGCCAGTCGATGTTGTAGCGTCTGAACTCTTGCAGGACCGGACCGGCATCAATCAACAGTTTGACCAGTTGAAGGAACACGCTTTTTCCTGTGGCTTGCGGGCCGACAAAGACGGTAAGATCGCCAAAATGGATGTCCGCTTGACGAATTTGGCCGAAGTTTTCTAATCGGAGTTGGCTCATGGGCGGATGTTGGATTCAACTCGTCTTTAGCCTCAACGTGGAGCGGGTGATGGGAATCGAACCCACGTATCAAGCTTGGGAAGCTTGTGTTCTACCATTGAACTACACCCGCATGAGGAAATGACACCATTGCGCTGGCGGGCGGAATGTCAAGGTAGGGTGGTGCTGTCGTGTTGGGTGGTGGGCGGCGGGAGCCCAGCGGTTGGAATGTGGTCACGGCGCAAAAAACGCCGCCTGTTGCCAGGCGGCGTCCGTGGGGATTCAGGGGTTTGACGGCGCGCTTCAGGCGGTCGGCACTTCCGCGATGGTGCGGAGGATGCGCGAGGCGATGGCGTAGGGGTCGCCCTGGGAGTTCGGACGGCGGTCTTCCAGGTAGCCCTTGTAGCCGCTGTTGATGAAGCTGTGCGGCACGCGGATCGAGGAACCGCGGTCGGCGATGCCGTAGGTGAACTTGTCGATCGACTGGGTCTCGTGCAGGCCGGTGAGGCGCAGGTGGTTGTCGGGACCGTAGACGGCGATGTGCTCGTTCATGTTCTTCTGGAAGGCTGCCATGAGCTTCTCGAAGTACTCCTTGCCGCCGACTTCGCGCAGGTGCTTGGTCGAGAAGTTGGCGTGCATGCCGGAGCCGTTCCAGTCGCCGCGGATGGGCTTGCAGTGGAATTCGACGTCGATCGCGTATTTTTCGCAAAGGCGGATCAGGAGGTAGCGGGCGACCCACACTTCGTCGGCTGCCTTCTTGGAGCCTTTGCCGAAAATCTGGAATTCCCACTGGCCCTTGGCCACTTCGGCGTTGATGCCTTCGTGGTTGATGCCGGCATCCAGGCAGAGGTCGAGGTGCTCCTCGACGATCTGGCGGGCGATGTCACCGACGTTCTTGTAGCCGGCGCCGCAGTAGTAGGGACCCTGGGGACCGGGGTAGCCGTTTTCCGGGAAACCAAGCGGGCGGCCGTCCTGGTAGAGGAAGTATTCCTGCTCGAAGCCAAACCAGGCGTCCGGATCGTCGAAGATGGTGGCGCGGCTGTTGGACGGATGCGGGGTGACGCCGTCCGGCATCATGACTTCGCACATGACCAGCACGCCGTTCTTGCGGGTACTGTCCGGATAGACGGCGACCGGCTTGAGCACGCAGTCGGAGCTGCGGCCTTCGGCCTGCTGGGTGGAACTGCCGTCGAAGCCCCAGTTCGGGAGCTGCTCAAGGGTCGGGAAGCTGGCGAATTCCTTGATTTGCGTCTTGCTGCGCAGGTTCGGCACCGGCGTGTAGCCGTCGAGCCAGATGTATTCGAGTTTGTATTTGGCCATGGTTGTTGGGTTCGGGGTTCGGTTGGGCCGGAGCGGAAGTCCGGACGCGCGCTGGAAGGAAAAAGCACGTGTTGTGCCAAAAGCGAAAGGTTTTTCGGGAAGTTTTTCCAGTCCTGGCCGCTTGCCCTGATGCGCCGCCGCCGCCTTAATGATTGTCACATGCAGGAAGCCAAGAATACCGCCCGCGCCTCAGTGCGCCTGGGCTATGACGGCCGGGTTCACAAGACGTTCAAGGGGCACCAGGCGCGCGAACGTTTCGAGCACGAGCTGCGGGTCTTGAAATACTTGGAGAAGATGGCGTGCCCCTTCGTGCCGAGGGTGCTGGAGGCGGATCCGGAGCGGCTGTACCTGGTGACATCAAATTGCGGCCAGCGCGTCGATCACATGACCGAGGACAAGCTGCGTCAGATCTACGCCGAACTCGAGCAGTATGGCGTGCGTCACGAGGATCCCTACCTGCGCAATGTCACCTACCGGGCGTCGGATGGTCGCTTCTGCCTGATCGACTTCGAATTTGCCACCATCCTGGAGCAGCCCGAACTCGGGCCGCCGCCGCCGCCGCCGGATCCGTTTGAGCAGGGGCCGCGCGGCTGGTGAGGGGCCTCACGGCGGCAGGTTTTTCGCGGCATCGCGACGGGGGAAGATCAGGCTGCCGAGGCAGCCGCCGATCATGGTGGCCAGGAAGGCGGCGAGCTGCATCCACTGGAAGCTGACCGGATCGTTCATCGTTTTTGGATCGAAACCGGGCACAAAGAGCGGCCCGGAGAAGGCGATCAGGCCGGCGGCGATGACGCCGCAGAAGGTGCCGATCCAGACGCCGATGGGGGAGGCGAAGCGGATGACCAGGGCGAACACGAAGAGGCAGAAGATCGGCACGGTGAAGAAGTTCACCGTTTTGCCGGTGACGGCGGTGAAGTTGCCGGGCACGTGCTTCATGACCGTGCTGCCGGCCACCACGACGGCGCCGATGCCGAAGGCCATCCAGCGGGCGAGACGGAAGTGTTCGGCATCGCTCTTCGCCCCGTAGCCAAAGCGGTCGAGGAAGTCGCGCATGACGACGGCGGTGATCGAGTTGACGCCGGAGTCGAGGCTCGACATGGCGGCGGCGAAGAGGCCGGAAACGACCAGGCCGGAAACGACCGGCGGCAGGTGGAAGGCGATGTAGTGCGGGAAGACCTTGTCGGCATTCTGCTTGAGGTCGAGTCCCTCGCCCAGGCGTTCGGGGAAGGCCTCGAAGTAGCCGAGCAGGGCAAAGCCGACGCAGGCGAGGGTGAGGCCGACGATGACACTCAGGCCGAGTTGCACGGCGAGTGCGCGGCGTGCGGCGCGGACGTTTTCCGTGGCCATGAAGCGCTGCACGGAAACCTGGTCGCCGCCCATGGTCGCCACCACCCAAAAAAACACCGAAATGATGGAGCCGACAACCGTGACCCGCTCCGACCAGTCCCAGCTGAAGACGACTTGGCGGTCCCAGTTGCCGCGCCACTCGGTGGGGAACCAGGCGAAGCCGCCCATTTTGAAGGTCACCGTGCCGATGACGAGCAGGGCGCCGCCATACAGCAGGACCGTCTGCATGAAGTCGGTGATGACGACCGCGCGCAGGCCGCCCATGGAGGTGTAAATGATGGTCACCAGACCGCTGACGGCGGCGATGAGTGGCACCCATTCCTCACCCAACCCGGCCATGATGGCGATGGCGTTCGAGGTCAGGTAGATCATCAGCGACATCCAGACCAGGCGCAGCAGCAGGAAGAGGCTGGCGCCGAGCAGGCGGACGCTCAGTCCGAGGCGTTCCTCGAGCAGTTCGTAGGCGCTCTGCACTCGGTGGCGCATGTACAGAGGCAGCAGGCCGAAGGCGACAACGACGAAGACGAAGGGATAGGAGAGGTAGTTGGTGATGAAGGCCGGCCCCTTGCCGAGGGTTTCACCGGGCAGGGACATGTAAGTGATGGTGCTCAGCAGGGTGGCGAACAGGGAGACACCGATGAGGACCGGATTCATGCGGCCCGAGCCGATGAAGTAGGAACTCGTCGTGCGGTCGCCCTGCGAGCAGCGCCAGCCAATCCACAGCGTGGCCGCCATGTACAGCGCCACCACGACCCAGTCGATCCAGATCAGCCCGTGCCTCGGCGCCGCCGACGGCGCGGCCTCCGCCGCCTGCAGCAGGGCCGGACAGGAGAGGAGAACGAGCAGGGGGAAGAGCGGCGATCGGTGGGGCATGGTCGGGAGAGGTGGCGTCGCTCCATGCGCCGCCGCTCAAGTTCATCGAAGGCGGCGCCGGTGTTCTTTCCGATGGATGGCCGCGCGTTGGCGCTCAGCGCCGCGGATTGGGGTTGAAGGGATAGTAGTCGCCCACGCGCAGGTGCTGGTAGGGCAGGGCGTCGAGATGGACGGTGCCCATGAAGGGGCCGGGTGGTTCGACGAGCAGGATGGTGGGGGCAAAGCCGTTGTCATCGAAGCCGCGGCGAAAATGGACGCGGGATTTGATGGCGAAGACCTCGAACTCACCGGCGTCGACGCCATGGGCGGGCAGTTCCTCCGGGGTCATGATCTGCACCAGCTGCGGGCTGAGCAGCAGCAGGTTGCCGCGGCCGAAGCGGATGCGGGCGGCGGGCGTGCCGTTTTCTCCTGGATTGAAATGTTCCAGGGTGCCTTGCACGCGCACAGGCTGGCCGGCGGAGGCGTCGATGTAGCCGCCGACCTCGCGGTCAAAGGCGTCGCCGCTGCGAGCGCCGGCCGCGCGCAGGGCGGCGAGGGTGCGGTCATCCTTGAGGGTGGCGATGACCACCTTGGCGAGATCCTGCTCGAGCACCTCGCGCAGCAGCCAGGTGGCGTTGCCGGAGCGGTCGCTGTAGTCCGCCAGCACCACCGGTTGGCGTCGTTTCGCAAGGGCCTGGGCAGCGAGCTTCACGGCCTCCTTGACGGGATGGATCGGCGTGGCGGCGAACATGTCGGCGCGCAGGCGCCAGGCGGTTTCCGCGAGGTCATCGGCGACGGCTTGGGCGAGTTCGGGGTTGCCGTTGCTGATGACCTGGAAGCACATGCCGGCGTCGGGCACGTCGGCCCAGGGGAAGCCGTAGAAAAAATTGACGAAGAGATCGGGTTCGCGCGCCTCCCAGGTCAGGCAGCGCTGGACGAGCGTGCTCCAGGGCGGCTGGCCGGTCCACTGGTACACCGTGGCACTGAGGATCGGCACGGTGCGCACGGCGTGCGCGGGCCGGTAGTCGCCGCGGATCGCGCGCACCAGCTGGCGGGCCGCGCGTTCCCCCTGCAGGTGGGCGTCGTAGTGGGGGTAGTACTTGTAGGCGAAGGCGAGGTTGGCATGGCGCAGGAACTCGGCGTCCTCGTTGCCATGCGGATCAAACGTGCCGGCGATCACCGCCTTGGATCCGACCACCTCACGCACGCGCCGCGCGAGTTCGGCCTCGGGGCGGGCGATGCCGTGCACGGCCATGGCGCCGTGCAGGGCGAGGTACACGCCGTCGAAGGGGCCCTGAGCCCGCAGTTCCGCGAGCATCCGGCCGGTGAAGTGTTCGTAGGCGTCGCGGGTCACCCAGCCCGAGCCGATGCCGGTTTCCGGCATGCCTGGCGATTCGATGCCGACGAGGTCTGCGCCATATTCGCGGGCGACCTTGACGAAGCCGCCCATGTCGCCCTTGGGTTGCGTGCGCAGCAGGGCCTCGCCAGCGGCGGGGGAGCCGGGGTAGATGAAGTCATCGCGCGTGGTTTCATTCGGCAGGAAGGTGACTGTTTCGTGGCGCAGTTGCATCACCGCGATGCGCGGCGGCGTGGCGGCATGCGCGGACAGGGCGAAGAAGAGCGGCAGCAGGCATTTCATGAAGCCGATGGCTACGTGTTCAGCGGCCCAAAACCTGCATCAGCCAGTCTGGTGGTTTTGGCAGGAGGTCGCTGCTGAAGTAAAAGCGGGTGAGATGGAAAAACAGCGGCGCGGCGAAGCAGAGTGAATCGAGCCGGTCCATGAAGCCGCCGTGGCCGGCGATGCTGCCGCCCCAGTCCTTGGCGCCGAGGTCGCGCTTGATGGCGGAGAGCACGAGGCCGCCGAAGAAGCCGGCGAGGCAGATGAGCAGGGCCATGAGCGCGGCCTGCCAGGGCGTGAAGGGGGTGGCCCAGCTCAGGGCGGTGCCGGCGAGCACGGCACTGGCGATGCCGCCGACCGTGCCCTCCCAGGTTTTGTGCGGGCTGACCCTTGGAGCGACCGGCCGGCGGCCACAGGTTTTGCCCCAGAGGTACTGCAGGACATCGCTGAGCTGGACGGTCACCACGAAGAAGAACAGCAGTTTGGCGTTGGCCGATTCGCCGCCCGGCAGGGGCAGGGCCAGCAGCATGGGAATGTGACTCACCGCATACACGCAGACGAGCAGAGCCCACTGGATGCGCGCGGTGTTCACCAGAAACCCCGCTGTTTCACCGGTCAGCACGCGGCGGAAGGGGATGAAAACAAAGGCGTAGACCGGGATGAAGATGCTGAACATGCCGTACCAGCGGGTGCCGACCCAGAAGTAGTGCAGGGGCAGGATGACGAAGAAGGCCCAGAACAGCACCGCATGGTCGGCACGTTCGGTGCGCGTCAGGGTGATGAACTCGCGCATGGCGAGGAAGGACAGGAGGGCAAAGAGCAGTGTTGTCACGACCGGCCCAAGCGCGAGGGTGGCGGCGAAAACGGCGGTCATCACCCACCAGGAGCGGATGCGCGCGTTCAGGTTGGCGATTGTGGCACGCGCACGCTCGTCACGGGCCTGCACCGCGAGCAGGGCACCGATGGCGGAGGCCAACACCAGCACGGCAAGCAGGACGCCAAAGAGAAACGGCAGGTCGGGGTCCATGGCGATCAGGCAGCGGGTTCGTCGAGCAGCGCGGTGCGGGCGCGGCGCAGGAAGTCGGTCTTCGACTCGCCCTCCTCCAGGCGAATCGGGGCGCGGAAGTGGGCCTGGGCAATCAGCGGCACGGGCAGCAGGGTGCCCTTGGGCAGGATGCGGTTGAGGTTTTCCAGATGCACCGGCACCAGCGGCAGGCCGGGGAAGCGCCGGGCCAGGTGGTAGAGCCCGGCCTTGAACTCGCCGACCTTGCCGTCGCTGCGGCGCGTGCCCTCGGGAAAGAGAATGAGCGAGCGACCGCGCTCCAGCACCTCGCCGAGGCGGTCGAGCGGGTTGTTGTCGCGGGTGATGCCTTCGCGCGGGATGAGCACCGACTGAAACAGACCGCAGGCGATGGAGCGGCGCAGGGCGCTCCTGCCCCAATAGTCCTCGGCGGCGGCGGGGGAGGTCTGTTCGCGTGCCGCCGGCGGCAGCGCGGCCCAGATGACGACGAAGTCGAGGTGGCTGCCGTGGTTGGCGTAGTAAACGGCCGGCCTGTCGCCCTGGGGAGGTGCGGCCAGGCGGCGCACGCCGGTGGCGAGCCGGGTCAGGCCGGCGATGAGGCGGCGGGTCATGGTTGGCGGGCGTGCAAGGTTCGAGAGAGGCCGAGCAGACGGCGCCCCAGGGTGAGGGCGATGCCGGCGAGCATCGTTCCGAGCAGCCAACTGAGGGGCATGGCGGGTGTGCCGGTCACCAGCAGTCCGGTTTGCAGCAAACAGGCGGCGGTGGCCAGGGCCATACGGTGGGGCTTGGCCATCGGTCCGCGGAAGTCATGCACGCCGGTCAGGGCGGCCCCGTGCAGGCGTACTGCGGCGGTCATCACTGCACCGCCGGCGCAGAGCCAGCCGAGTCGCTCCGAGGCGGTCGTGCCATCGGCCAGACCGAGGGCCGCCAGGATGAGAAGATCCGCCAACCGGTCGGGGAACTCGTTGTACAACTCGCCATTCGGTGTTTTCAGGCCGCCCTCGACCGCGAGCATGCCATCCATCAGGTTGCAGAGCAGGCGCAGCTGGATGCAGGTCGCGGCCGCCAGCCAGTGCCACCAGGCGGGGGGCTCGGGGCAGATGAGAAAACCGGCTGCAGCGGCTGCGAAGACGATGCTCAGGAAGGATACCTGGTTGGGCCGCAGGCCAGTCTTGAGCAGGGCCCGCGACAAGCCGCTAGCCCAGGCGGTGCCCCGGGATTTCAACGGTCGGCGCGCGCCGGCGTCGTTCATTTTGTCAGTCTGCCATGAACCCGGCGCGCGCTGCAACTGCGGAGTTGAGCTCAAAGCCCGGCGGCAATGGCGCGGGCGAGGCGGGCCAGGGCCTCGTTCGTGGCGGCCACCTGTGCGGTCGCGGTGGCGGCCTCGCTGGGTACGAGGGTGCGAAAGCTGCGAAAGGGGATGTCCGGGCCGGTCACCGGCTGCAGTTTCCAGCTGGCTTCCAGGACGAGGGTGCCTTCGGGGCCGGGTTCGCAGCGCTCAAGGCGCAGCTCGAGCAGGTGGTCGTACTCGAGAGCGACAAAGCCGCTGGCGGGCAGGATGGCAGCCGAGCCGGTCAGGCGCGCGAGGTTGGCGGCGAGCACGCGGGCGATGCCGGCGTCGAGCGGTTCGGACCAGAGCTGCTGGTCGAGCACGCGCAGTTCGCCAGCTGCGCCGCGGGCGACAAGCTGGGGGCGATCGAGGTAGGGCGGCAGAGCGGGTTTGGCCACCGCCAGCGCCGGTTGCGAGGCGGTGGTCGCGCGTGCGGGCACGGTGGCGTCGAGCAGATGCCGGGCCGCGGTGTCGCGCACCGGCCGGGTCAGGGCACAGGAGGCGAGCAGGAGCACGGCGAGCAGGCCCAGGGCCGGCTGCCAGGACCAGGGGTGCGTCGGTGAAACCTCGGTTGCGGTCCGTGGCGGTTCAGGGATTTGGGTGGGCCGGTTCATCGGGTCTCCCCTCTGGGTTCCTTGCCGACCAGAATCGAATTCGGGTGGCGCTTCAAGTCCTCGGCCAGTTCCTTGATCGCGCGCGCGGCGCGCTCGGTCTCGTCGAGCACCGCCTGCAGGCGCAGCAGCACCGGCCCGCGCGGGTTGCTGGTTTTGGCCAGTTCGGCGGCGGCACGACCAAGCTCGGCGATGCCGGTCTCGGCCTGGGCAAGCACCTTTTTGACGTCGTCGAGCACGGGATCGACCCCCTCGTTGAGCTTGGCGGCGAGCGCCCGCAGTTCGATGAGGGCCTTTTCGAAGGCGTCGAGCCCGGTGCGTACCTTGTCGTTGCCGGTGATGCCGCGCACGTCGGCGGTCACCTGCACGAGGTTGTCGCTGATCGTCTTCATGTCGAGTGCCGCGAGCTGGCGGTCGGCGTTGTTGAGCAGCTTGCGCACGTCGCCGAGCATGCCGTCAAGGTCGAGCGAGTTGATCTTCTTGAGGCCGTCGGCGACGTCGGCGATGAGCTTGTCGATCTCCGTGGGAATGGTCGGCACGGTCGGCAGGCCTTCCGTGCCGCCGTTCTCGTAGACGAAGCCGGGCTGGTCGGGCACGATGTCGAACTCGATGTACAGCATGCCCGTCAGCAGGCTCTGCTGGACCATGCCGGCGCGCAGGCCCTGGTCGACGGCCGCCTTGACGCCTGCCGCGGTGGTGAAGTCGAGGCCATCGCCGTGGGTGGTGCGCACCGAGCGCAGGTCCTTCTCCTCCAGCTCGACGATCACCGGGATGATCTTGCGGTTGTTGCGGTGGTCGACGAGCACGCTGATCTCGGCGACCCGGCCGATGCGGACACCACCGAAGCGGACGTCGGAGCCGACCAGCAGCCCCATGGCGCTCTTGTCGAAGTGCAGCAGGATGCGGTGGGTGCGCTGGAAGTACTGGCCGGCGCCGAGCAGCACGACCGAGACGCCCGCGGCGATGAGGGCGATCAGCGTGAAGACGCCGATCAGGGTGGGGCTGGCTTTGCGGCTCATGGGCGGGTCTCCGGCGCGGACTCGGCACCGCGGTTGAGGAAGCTTCTCACGGTGGCACTTTCCGAGTGGTCCCTCAAGTGGCAAGGAGGACCGATGGCGCCCTGGGTACGCGTGGCGGTGTCGAGAAAGACGGCGTTGCTGCCGATGGCGAAGATGCTGGCCAGCTCATGGGTGACGATGATGAAGGTCGAGCCGAGACTGTCGCGCAGGCGCAGGATCAGGTCGTCGAGCCGGCGCGCGCTGAGCGGGTCGAGGCCGGCGCTGGGCTCGTCCAAAAACAGGATGTCGGGATCCATGGCCATGGCGCGGGCAATGCCGGCACGTTTGTTCATGCCACCGCTGACCTGGCTCGGGTAAAAGTCCTCAAAACCGGCCAAGCCGACCAGCGACAGCTTGTAGGAAACGATGTCACGGATCGTGCGGGCGGGCAGCGAGGTGAATTCCTCGAGGGGCAGGGCGATGTTTTCCGCCAGGGTCAGCGAGGACCAGAGGGCGCCGGACTGGTACATGACGCCGAAGCGGCGGGTGAAGCGCTCGCGCTCGGCCGGGCCGGCGGCGGTGAAACTGGCGCCCCCGTACAGAACCTCGCCGCGCGCCGGTTCGCGCAGGCCGATGAGGTGGCGCAGCAGGGTGCTCTTGCCGCAGCCGCTGCCGCCCATGATGATGAAAATGTCCTTCTCCTGAACGTCGAACTCCAGGTCCTTCATGACGACGAACGAGCCGTAGGCCATGGTCAGGTCGCGCACGGAGATCTTGGCGGCGGGCGGGGCGCTCATGGCTTCAGATGTCGAGCAGGGTGAAGATGGCGGCGAAGGCCGAGTCGAGCACGATGACGGCGGTGATCGAGGCCACGACCGCACGCGTCGTCGCCTCGCCGACCGCGGCCGAGGAACGACCGGCATTCATGCCGGTCATGCAGCCGGCGACGGCGATGGCGGCACCGAAGAAGAAGCTTTTGAAGACGCCGAGACTGGCGGTGGTCAGGGTGATGGACTCGACGGTTTCATTCCAATAGAGCACGGGCGGAATGCCGACGCTGACGCCGACGAGCATGCCGCCGAGGATGCCAATGAGGTTCGAATAAATCGTCAGCAGGGGCATCATCAGCACCAGGGCGAGCAGGCGCGGCAGGACGAGGAAGTCGAAGGGCTGCAGGCCGAAGGTGCGCAGGGCGTCGATCTCCTCGTTGGCCTTCATGCTGCCAAGGTGGGCGGCGAAGGCGGCCCCGGTGCGGCCGCTCATGATGATGGCGGTCATCATGACACCCATCTCGCGCACCATGGCGATGGCGACGAGGTCGGCGACGAACAGGTTGGCGCCAAAGTTGGCGAGTTGGACGTTGCCGACGAAGGCGAGGATGAGGCCGACCAGAAAACTGATCAGGGCGACGATGGGCAGGGCCTCGGCGCCGCACTGCTGCAGCACCTCCCAGAAGTCGCGGCCGCGGAAGCGCGCGCGGCCGGCGGCGAAGCGGCCGAGCGACTGCACGGATTCGCCCAGAAACGCCAGGGTGCTTTGGGTCGCCGCCCAGGCGCGCAGGGTCCACTCGCCAAGCGCGCGCAATTCCGAGCCATCGGCGGGCGTGCCGCGGGCGTCGCTCTGCTCGGGCACGCCGAGGGCGAGCTGCATGAGGCCGCGCAGGTTGTCGGGCAGGCCCTGCCAGGCGCAGGCGGTCGCCGCGGCGTCGTTGCGAGCCTGGGCGAGCAGAAAGGCGGGCAGGGTGGAGTCAAAATCCTCCAGACTCGCGCACTCAAACCGTTCCGGCAGGCCGGCGGGAGCATCGCCCTCAATCACCGGCTGCGGGGCGTCGCGATGCCAGCGGCCTTCAAGGCGCAGCACGCGCCCCTCCTGCAGCCAGGTGGCGCGCGGCGGACGGGAACTGGCGGTGCCTTGCACGGTTCCTTCATGCCATCGGAAGCGGGCGCCGGCAAGGCGCGATGCGGCGGCTTACTGGCCGCTGACGTCGAAGCAGAACAGCAGTTCCTGGTCGCGCAGGTAAAGGCGGCCACCGCTGACGACCGGGTGGGTCCAGATCATGCCCTTCGGATTGCGCAGCTGGGTTTGCGGCGAGAGGGTGAAGCGGCCCTGCTCGTCCCAGCCGCGCGGGCTGGCCTTGAGCAGCACGACGGTGCCGGTCTTTTCCTCGAGCAGGTACAGCATGCCGTCGACGCAGTGGATCGCGCCCTTGCCCAGCTTGGCCTTCTCGGCCCACTTCACCGTGCCGGTCTTCAATTCCATGCAGGTCCAGCCGCCGCGGTTCGAGTGGCCGTAGAGATGGCCGTCCACCAAGACGACACCGCCGTGGTGGTTTTCCAGGTCGGTGTTGGCATAGAGATCCTTGACCGAGTTGCCCGGGCCCACCTGGATCGACTTGCAGCCGACGCCGTAACCGGCGGTGACAAACACCTGGCCGTCCTGGAAGATCGGCGTCGGGATGACGGCGGTCTTGCCGGGGAACTCGCTCTTCCAGAGCAGGCTGCCATCGGCGGCATTGACACCGGCGATGCTCTGCATGGTGAGCTGGATGAGCTGGCGCGCGCCGTTGTGATCGACAGCGATGGCCGAGGCATACTGGGCAGGGTCGGTCCAGGACTCGCTCTGCCAGACCTTGGCACCGGTGACCTTGTCAAAGGCCGCCAGGGTGCCCTGCGGGCCGCCAGGCGTGCAGATGACGTGGTTGCCCTCGACCAGCGGGCTCTCGCAGTAGCCCCAGCCCGGCACCTTGCCGCCCAGGCTCTCCATGGTCACCCGCCAGATCTCCTTGCCGTCGGCGGCGTTCAGGCAGACCAGCACGCCCTTGCCACTCAGCGCGTACACGCGGCCGCCATCGACCGTTGGCGTGCTGCGCGGGCCGTCGCCCCAGCCGTTGGTGAGCAGGGCGCCCGCCTCGGCCGACCACTTCTCCTTGCCGGTGGCGGCGTCGATGGCGATGACGTACTCGACCGCGTCGCGCGCGCCCATGGTGTACAGCGTGTCGCCGACAATGGCATAACCCGCGTAGCCGAGGCCGGCGTCCTGGTAGAGCCAGACCTGTTTGGGGCCGGCGGAGGGCCACTTTTTCAGCAGGCCGGTTTCTTTGGAGATGTCGGTGCGGTCGGCACCGCGGAAGGTCGGCCAGTCGGCCGCTTGGGTGGAGACGGCGAAGGCGAGGAGGGCGGAAAGGCGGAGGGCATTCATGGGCGTGACAAGGGAACGTCAAAGCGACTCCAACTTTGCCGGAAGGCAAAGGTTTCCGGGAGGTTCGGGAAAAAAAGCCCCGGTGGCAGGGCCGGCCGGGGCCGCGCTTTCCCCTTGCCGGCCGCGCCTTTCTGGCCACAGGATGCGCGCCCGATGCACCCCTTAGCCTCCTCCGATGAGCCGCCCCAGCGCCTGTCCTGGTCGGGCATGACCCATGTCGGCCGGGTGCGCAAGAACAACGAGGACGCCTTCCTGGCGCTGACCTACAACGACCGTGAGGTACGCTACCTTGGCAAGACCGGCGAGGCCGGCTTCGAGCAGGGCGACTTTGTCTTTGCGGTGAGCGACGGCATGGGCGGAGCCAACGCTGGTGAGTTCGCCAGCCGCATCGCCGTGGAGCGCCTCACCCGGCTCATGCCGCGCATCTACCGACTGGCGGCGCAAAACCTTTCCGGCGGGGTCTGCGATGCCCTGGAGGAAATTTTTCATCACGTGCACGCCGAACTCTGCAAGCTCGGCCGGTCCTACGCGGAATGCTCGGGCATGGGCGCCACGCTCAGCCTCGCCGCTTTTTCGCCAGGCTGGATGCACTTCGGCCACGTCGGCGACAGCCGCATCTACTACCTGCCGGCGACCGGCGGCATGCGCCAGATCACCCACGACCACAGCTACGTTGGCTGGCTGCGCCGGCAGGGCCAGCTCAACGAGCGCGAGGCGCGCGTGCACCCGCGCAAAAACGTGCTCAACCAGGCACTGGGAGCCGGGCACCAGATCGTCACGCCGCAGTTCGGCAGCGTCGGCTGCGAGCCGGGCGACCGCTTTTTGCTCTGCACCGACGGTGTGATCGACGGCCTCTGGGACAACCGGATCGAGGAATATGCCACCCAGCCCTGCGACCAGCCCAAGGCCTTCCGCATCGTCGAGGCCGCGGTGGCGGAGTCGGGGCGCGACAACAGCACGGCCCTGCTCGTCGAATTTCCCGGCTGAGACCGCAACTGGCCGCCGGGACCGGCGTTTCACGGGCATGCGCACCTGCCTCTGGCTTGCCCTGCTGCTGGCGCCTGGCCTTCTTCCGGTCCGGGCGGAAACCGTCAAGGACCGTGAAGGCGCCGTGCGCGCCGACCGCGCCCGCTTCGAAAACGACGCCCGCTGGGCCTACAACGACGTTGAGAGCGGCTTCAAGCTCGCCCAGGCGACCGGCAAACCCCTGCTCGTGGTGCTGCGCTGCGTGCCCTGCCTGGCCTGCATGGGCATCGACACCGCCGTGCTCATGGAGAACGACCAACTCTCGGCCCTGCTCGACCAGTTTGTCTGCGTGCGTGTGATGAATGCGAATGCGCTCGACCTGACCCGCTTCCAGTTCGATTTCGACCTGTCCTTCTCCACGCTGTTTTTCAACGGCGACGGCACGGTGTACGGTCGCTACGGTTCCTGGACCCACCAGAAAAACTCGCAGGACGCCAGCCTCGCCGGCTACAAGCGCGCGCTCGAACAGGCCCTGGCCATCCACCGCGGTTACCCGGGCAACCGCGAGGCCCTGCAGGGCAAGCAGCCCGCACCGTTGCCCTACCTGACGCCGACCGAGCTGCCGGCACTCGCCGGTCGCTACCAGCGCGAACTCAACTGGGATGGCAAGGTGGTCGGCAGCTGCGTCCACTGCCATCAGGTTGGCGACGCCCTGCGCCAGTCCTGGCGCGAGCAACGTCAGCCGGTGCCGGAGGAATGGATCTACCCGATGCCGGCCCCGGAAACGGTCGGTCTCTCGCTCGCCCCCGATCAGGTGGCGACCGTGACCTCCGTCCAGCCCGATTCGCCCGCCGCCCGCGCCGGCCTTCAGGCGGGGGATGAAATCCTGCGCTTCGCCGGTCAGCCGCTGGTGTCGATGGCGGACTTCAGCTGGGCTCTGCATCGCGCGGGTCATTCGGCAAAACTGCCAATCACCGTCCGCCGCGGTGGCGCGGAATCCGCGCTCCAGCTTGACCTGCCGGCCGGCTGGCGGTTTCAGGCCGACACCAGCGGCCGGGTCGCCGCCTGGCCGATGCGCGGCATGGCCACCGGCGGCATGGTGCTGGTCGATCTGACCGACGACGAGCGCCGGCAACTCGGGCTCGGTCTCGACAGCCTTGCCCTGCGCGTCAAGCACCTGGGCCAGTTCGGTCTGCATGCCGCCGCCAAGAAGGCAGGGGTGCAAAAGGACGATGTGGTGGTCGAGATCGACGGCCTGACGCAGCGCCTGAGCGAGAGCCGCCTGCTCGGGCACCTGCTGCAGAAGCGCTTCCCTGGCGAGCGCGTGCCGCTGGTCCTGCTGCGCGGCGGCGAGAAGCGGTCGCTTGAGCTGCCGATGCAGTGAGCCGTCGGCGTTTCCCGTGGAAAGCCTGCTACCCGGGCGGTCGTTCTGAGGGCGTGACGCGCCTATCGATCGTTCTGCTGCTGGCTGCCGCGCCGGTGTCCGCCTTGGATTTTTCCCGGGAGGTGCTGCCTGTGCTGCAGCGTGCCTGCTTTGAATGCCACGGGGCCGAGGAGGCGCGCGGCGGCCTGCGCCTGCACGATGGCGCGGTTTTGCAGGCCGGTGGCAAGCACGGCGCGGTCGTCGTGCCCGGTCAGCCGGAGGCGAGCGAGCTGCTGCGCCGGGTGTCGCTGCCGCGCACCGACAAGGAGGCGATGCCCCGCCGCGGCACGCCGCTGACGACGGCCGAGATCGAACGCCTGCGCGAGTGGATCGCCGCCGGTGCCGAGTGGCCGGTCAACGCCACGCTGGCGCAGCACTGGGCCTACCTGCCGCCAGTGAAAGCCGCCGTGCCGGCCGGTGCGGCACATCCGGTGGATGCCTTCCTGTTCGCTCGGCTCCAGGCCGAGGGCCTGACGCCCTCGCCGCCGGCCGAGGCCGCCACCCTGGTGCGCCGTCTGCACCTGGATCTGATCGGCCTGCCGCCGTCGCCGGCCGAGGTGGCACGCTTCACCCGTGAGCACGCCGCTAACCCCGAGCTTGCGGTCGAGCGCCTCGTGGCACGCCTGCTGGAGTCGCCCGACTTCGGTGTCAAGTGGGCACGCCACTGGCTCGACCTCGCCCGCTACGCCGATTCCCACGGCTTCCAGCGCGACGACCTGCGCGAGATCTGGGGCTGGCGCGACTGGGTGGTCGACGCCCTCAATGCCGATGTGCCGTTTGACCGCTTCAGCATCGAGCAGATCGCCGGCGACCTGCTGCCGAAGGCGACCCCGCGGCAGATCCTCGCCACCGGCTTTCATCGCTGCACGCCGACCAACGTCGAGGCCGGCACCGAGCCGGAGGAAAGCCGCATCAACCAGGTCATCGACCGCGTCAACACCACCGGTGCCGTCTGGCTCGGCACCACCCTCGAGTGCGCCCAGTGCCACAACCACAAGTACGATCCCTTCAGCCAGCAGGATTATTACCGCCTGCTCGCCTACTTCAACACCACCGAGGCCGAGGCCGAGCGCGCCAATCCGAAGGTGCCCGGCTCGATCGCCTTCCGCGGCTCGCCCATGGCCCTGGCCGATCCCGCCCGCGACGCCCAGCGCGCGGCCTTGCAGAAGCAGATCGCCGCTTTGGAGGCCCGGCTGCAGTCGCTCCAGCAGGCAACGGCGCGACCCGCGGCGAAAGCCCCGGCGACCGCCTCCGCCCTGACGGTCCTGAAGCCGGCGCGGATCGACACCGAGTCGGCCGCCGAGGCCGAGGTGCGCGAGGACGCCAGCGTCCTCTTCCTTGGCGAGGTCCCGCAGGGCGACACCTACACGCTCGAGTTCGAGCTGCCGTCGGCCCCGCTGCACGGCCTGCTCATTGAGGCTCTCAGCGATCCCGCCCTGCCGGGCGACGGACCGGGCCGAGGCGGCGCGGATCGACCCAACTTTGTGCTGCAGCAACTGCACGCCGAGCGACTGCCGCCCGGCAGGGACAAGACCGGCGGCGCGCCTCTCGCATTTGCCCGCGCCCACGCCAGTTTTTCCCAGTCCAAGTTTGCCGTCGCCGGCCTCATCGACGGCGACCCCGCCACGGGTTGGGCGATCAACCCGAAGTTCCATCAGTCGCACTGGGCGGCGCTGGCCTTGGCCGAACCGCTGCGCGCCGGTGCGGGTGAACGACTGGGCTTGAAACTGGTGCAGCACTTTGGCGGCGGTCGCGTCATTGGCCGGCTGCGTGTCAGCGCCTTCACCGCGCCGGTCGAGGACCACCTGCCGGAAGCGGTCGAGGCGGAGCCCGCCAAGACCCGCAAGGATCCCGCGCTGGTGAAGCTGGAAACCCAGCGCAAGGCCCTGCAGCGCCAACTCGACGCCCTCAAGCCGGCCACCTCCGAGGTGATGCGCGAACTCGCCGAGCCGCGCATGACATCCCTGTTCAAACGTGGCGATTACACGAATCCCGGCAACCCGGTCACGGCCGGTGTGCCCGCGCTGTTTGAGCGCCAGCCTGACGGCCCGCCGAATCGTCTGACCCTGGCGCGCTGGCTGGTCAGTCGCGACAACCCGCTGGTCGCCCGCGTCACGGTCAACCGCCTCTGGAACGAGATCTTCGGTCGCGGCCTGGTCGCCACGGTCGAGGACTTCGGCGTCAAGGGCGCCCCGCCCACCCATCCGGAATTGCTCGACTGGCTGGCGGTCGATTTCATGGACCAGGGCTGGAGCCTGAAGCGCTTGATCAAGCTCCTGGTCACCTCGCAGGCCTACCGCCAGAGCAGTCATGCCCCGGCCGGTTCACCCGCGCTGGCGGTCGATCCGGAAAACCTGCTGCTCTGGCGCATGGCGCGCTTCCGCCTCGATGCCGAGGGCATCCGCGACAACGCCCTCGCCATCGCCGGCCTGCTCAACCCGAAGCAGGGCGGCCCGCCGATCTATCCACCGCAGCCCGACGGGCTGTGGGCCAAGGTGGGCGGCCAGCAGTACAAATACGAGGTCAGTCCCGGCAACGAGGCGCATCGGCGCGGCCTCTACGTCGTGCTGAAGCGCGGCGCGCCCTACCCGAGTTTCGTCAATTTTGATGCCGGTCCGCGCATGGCCTGCGTGGTGAAGCGTCACCGCTCGAACACGCCGCTGCAGGCGCTCAACCTGCTCAACGACCCGGTCTATGTGGAGGCCGCGCAGGCCCTCGGCAAACGCCTGCTCGATGAAAAACCCGAAGCCACGGTCGAGGACCGCCTGCGCCACGGCTTCCGGCTCGCCCTGGCCCGCGATCCCAGCGCCACCGAACTCGCCGCTCTGCGCGAGCTCTGGCAGAAGCAATACGTTAAGGGCGAGACCGCGGCCAACGAGGCGGTCGCCCTGGCCCTGCTCAACCTCGACGAGACGATCTCGAAGGAGTAGGAGGCGCGCTGCGGCGCCGAAGATCGAAGATGGGAGATGGCAGATGAGCCTGAAAGGCCGTGCCTGTGACCGGTGTTCGTTGCTCATGCTGTTCCTCGCGTCGCGTCTTGGCTCCCGGGTGGTGCTTCTGTGGCTGGCTCTCACCGTGTCCACCCACGCTCAACTGGCCAATTCACCACCGGCACCCCAATGGCTGGGAGCGGAACCGGCAGAAGCGGAGGTCGTGCTTGGCCGCGATTTCGAGCAGCGCGGCACGCTGCTGAAGGCCATCCTGCTGGTGGCTGCGGCCACCGACACCGAGGTGCGTCTCAATGGCGCGGTGGTCGGCCGTGTGCGCACCGCCGACACCGAACCGGCGGCCAGCCTGGATCTGACGCGGCACATCCGGGCCGGTCGCAACCGCCTCGAATTCGTCGCGCGCACGCCGCGGCTTGCCGCCCTGCTCGAACTCAATGGCGACCTCGCCCGCAAGCAGTGGCTGGCCACCGATGCCGGTTGGAGCGCGCGGCCCGGACGTGTGGTGGTCCATGGGCCGGTCGAGGCCGCCGCCAATCCCTTCGATCTGAAAAAGACCTTCGATGCCTACAATTCCTGGCAGCTTGCCAAACGCGAGCACCAGCAGCAGGCCACCGATCCCGCCGATTTCGAGGTGCCCGAAGGCTTCAAGGTGGAACTCGTTCGCTCGGCCGGTGCCGACGAGGATTCCTGGATCGCCCTGGCCTTTGATCCGCAGGGGCGGATCACCCTGGCGCGGGAAAAGCGCGGCCTGCTGCGCTTCGACCCCGCGGCCGGCACGATGACGGTCATCGACGACACCCTCAAGGAATGCCGCGGCTTGCTCTACGCGCACGGGGCGCTGTATGCGCATGCCAACCAGAGCAGGGGCCTGTTCCGCCTGCGCGATGCCGACGGCGATGGCGCCTTCGAGCAGGTGAAGGAAATCGTCCACACCGGGGGCGGGTTCGGGCATGGTCGAAATCACTTGAAGTTAGGCCCCGATGGCCATCTGTGGCTCGCCTGCGGCAACAACGTCCTGCTGCCCAGTCCGCTCGCGCCGGCCTCGCCGCTGAAACACAGCGCCTGGGATCAGGTGCTGCCGAATCCCTGGGACGGCAGCATGTTCGATGGCACCGTCGAGATGCCGGCCGGCTACATCCTGCGCGTCAGTCCCGAGGGCGACGACCTCCGGGTTCACGCCGGCGGCCTGCGCAATCCGCTCGACCTCGCCTTCAACCGCGACGGCGAACTCTTTACGTTCGATGCCGACATGGAGCGCGATGTCGGCGCGTCCTGGTACATGCCCAACCGCGTGCTGCACCTGGTCTCCGGCGCCGACTTCGGCTGGCGTCGCGGCACGGGTCGACTCGCCGCCTGGCAGGCCGACACCCTGCCGAGTGTCGTCGACATCGGCCTGGCTTCGCCGACCGCCGTGTTCTTCGGCTACGGCGCGCGTTTCCCCGCGCGCTACAAGGAGGTGCTGTTCATCTGCGACTGGTCCTACGGTCGCATCCTTGCCGTGCATCTGGAGGCCAAGGGCGCCAGTTACCACGGCCGCCAGGAGAGTTTTGTCAGCGGCCGCCCCCTCAATGTCACCGACGGCGCGATTGGGCCCGACGGTGCGCTGTGGTTTCTCACTGGTGGTCGCGGCACGCAGAGCGGGCTGTACCGCGTCACCTGGCAGGGCGAGCCGCCGGTGGCACCGACCGCCGAGCGCAAGCCCACGAAGGCCGCCGACCTGCGTCAGCTGCGCCGCGAACTCGAAGCCTACCATGGCGGTATCGAGCGCGGTCAGGAGGCAGCCGCGCTGGCGCGGGTGGTGCCGAACCTCGAGCATGCCGACCGCCACATTCGCTGGGCGGCGCGGCTGGCCCTTGAGCAGGTGCCGGTGCCGCTGTGGAAAACGGAGGGGGTCGGCAGGGCGACCGGTTGGCGCGCCCTGATGAGCTGCCTGGCGCTGGCGCGCGTGGGTGAGGCGGGCGATCAGGCCGCGGTGCAGGAACGCCTGCGCACGCTGCCCTGGCGCAACCTGATGGATGACCAGCGCCTTGCCGCTTTGCGCGCGCTCGGCGTCTCGCTCGCCCGCCACGGCGATCCCGGGACCGACGAACGCGCGCGACTGCTGGCCTGGCTGGAGCCGCTGTATCCGGCGGGCACACGCGAGCTGAACCACGAACTCTGTCGGCTGCTCGTGCGACTCGGCTCGGCCCAGGTCGTGGCGAAGTCGCTGCCGTTGCTGCGCGCGGCGCAGGCCGGCGAGGACCTGCTGTTTTATCCGCTGCACCTGCGCTACGTCCGCGAGGGCTGGACGCTGGCGCAGCGGCGTGCGCTGTTTGAGGCGCTGAACCGCGCGGAAAAGCTCAATGGCGCCAGCACCTATTTCAAGGCCATCCAGGACACCCGCAGCGAACTCGCCGCGGCCCTGCCGCCGGATCAGGCGGAGTCGCTGGCGGCCCTGATCCATCCGCCCAAGCCGGTGGCGCTTTCGCCCCACGCCCTGCCCGGTCACACGTTTCGCGAGTGGAAACTCGAGGACCTGGAAAAGCGTCTCGGCGAGGTCGGGCGCGGTCGCTCCTTTGCCAGTGGCCGCGATGCCGCCATCCGCGGCCAGTGCGTGTTCTGCCACCGTGTCAGCAACGATGCCACCCTGCCGGCCGGGGTTTATGGTCCCGAACTCGTCCAGGTCTCCGCCCGCTTCGGCCGTCGCGACCTGCTCGATCACATCTTGAATCCGTCGAAGGTGATCGATGAGAAATACCGTTTCCTGACGGTCACCCGCGCCGATGGCGGCACGGTCACCGGGGCCTTGGAAGCCGAGGACGATGAGCGCCTGGTGCTGCGCCCCAACCCGCTGGCGCCGGAGACGGTGGAGATCGGCCTGAGCAGCATCCGCAAGCGCGAGGAGGCGGTTGCCTCGCCCATGCCCGCCGGTTTGCTCAACAGCCTGCGTGCCGAACAGATCCTCGATCTGCTTGCCTTCCTGGAGGCTGGCGGGGATCCGCAGAAGGCGAACTTCCAGCCCTGAACGCCGGTTGCCGGCGGTCGCCAGCCGGGCCAAGGTGCGGCCATGGAGAACACGCCGGCCATCCTCATTGGACGCTCGCGCTGGTCGGAGACCAGCCTGATCGTGCACTGGTGCGCGCCCGAGCTTGGCCTGTTCCGCACCATGGCCAAGGGGGCCCTGCGACCCAACTCGGCCTTTCACGGCGTGCTCGATCTCTTTGTCACCGCCGACCTGCGGCTGGCGCGTGCGAAGAGCGGCGACCTGCACACCCTGGCCGAGGCGCACCTGCTGCAGCCGCGGCTTGGCCTGCGCGCGAGTTACGGTCGCGTGCTCGCCGCCACCTACCTGGTCAAGCTGCTGGCCCTCGCGGTCGAGCCGCACACGCCGTTGCCAGGGCTTTTCGACCTGCTCGCCAAGGCGCTCGATTACCTTGGCGATCACGATCCCAGTCCGGCCTTCCTGCACCGCTTTGAGCTGCGCCTCGCCGAGGACCTGGGCTTGGTCGGCGAAGCCGGGGCCGAGGGTGCCCTGGCGGCGCATCTGCTCGAGCAACACCTGCACAAGCGCCTGCCCGTCCAGCGCCGCCAGGTGCTCGACTGGTGCGCCGCGCGATTGTAGTGCGGGGCATCGACCCGCCGGGTTTGGCTGTAGCGCGGGGCAGCGACCCGCGGGATCAACGCGGTCATTGCCCGCGTCTACAACCGCCAGAAAAGGCTTGCCAGGCGGTCGCCCTCCGGCTCATGCTCCGGCATGCTCCAGCTTCTCCGCCTCTCCTTTCTCAACGGTCTGCAGGATGTCGGTCTGCTCCTGCTGCGTGTCAGCCTCGGCTTCACGATGCTGCTCCTGCACGGCTGGTCGAAGTTTCAGAACTTCGACACGATCGCCCCGAAATTCCTGCCGCTGTTCGGCCTGCCCTCCTCGCTGAGCCTTGGCCTCGCCGTCTTTGCCGAGGTTGCCTGCTCGGTGCTGCTCATCCTCGGCCTGTTCACCCGCTTTGCCGCCCTCAACCTTGCGGCCACCATGGCCGTCGCCTTCTTCATCGCCCACAAGGGCGCCTTCACCGGCGACAAGCCGGGCGAACTCGCCTTCATCTACCTCACCGGCTTCGTCGCCCTGATCTTCACCGGCGGCGGCAAGTACTCGGCGGACGGGGGACGGTGAGGCGAGTTTCCTTCAGCGCAGCAGTACGCGGCACGGTGCACCATCACCGTTGGCGAGCTTGAGCGGCAGGCAGATCATCTCGTAGCGACCCGGTTCGAAGGCGCGCAGGTCGAGGCCTTCGACGATCCAGATGCCGGCGCCGAGCAGGTGACGATGGGTTTCGACACCGTCCTTCTCGTAGCCGCCGACGCTGAGGTAGTCGATGCCCACGAAGCGCACGCGTCGCCGGGCGAGCAAGGCGGCGGCATCGGCGCGCAGCGAGATGAAGTCGCGGTCAAAGGCCTGCAGTTCGGCATCGCGTTGCGAGTTGCGGGTCTTGAATAGAAGGCGCTCGCCCGCGCGCAGGCGCAGCGGCCGCAGGTCGGCGGCGGTGATTTGGTCGGCGCAGTCGAGGGCAACCACCCGGCAGGGGCCGAGGCCGGCCTCGATCGGCATCTGGTCGATCGTTGCGCCGTCGGCGATGAAATGACGCGGGGCATCCATGTGGGTGCCGGTGTGAGCGCAGAGCGACAGCGCCGACAGGTTGCAGACCTCGCCGTTGGCCATGCTGGCGGCGAGGCGGTGTTCAAACACGGGATCGCCCGGCCAGCAGGCCATGCCGTTGCGCAGGGGGTGGGTGGCGTCGCGCCAGGGGCGTTTCATGGCTTGGCTTGGGCGGCTTTTTTCGCTCCGGCCTTTTTCTTGCCGGCGGTCTGCAGCGGCAGGCCGGTGCGACGATCAAACTTGTCGGGCGTCAGCACTTCCGGCACGGCGTCGCCGGTCTCGCGCTGCCACTGCGCGAAGGCCGCCTTCAGGCGGGCGGCGGTGTCGGCAAGCGTCGGATCGGTGAAGCGGTCGCTGAGCTGGTGGGGATCGGCTTCGCGATCGTAGAGTTCCTCGGCCTGGCGCGGCGCGCGGAAGAGGTCGGCCTGGTAGTCGTGCAGGGCGCCGCGGTCGTGCAGGCGCAGCATGGCCTGGTGGGTGATGCTGCGCACGGCATCTGCGGGCGGCGTGCGCGGCAGGTCGGGCCGGGCGTTCCAGACATAGAGATGGCGACCGTCGGTGACGCTGCGCTCGTGCGCCTGGTAATCGTGCCAGTGGTGCTCGCCGAAGGCGAACTCGCGGGTGCGCGTGGCGGGGTTGTCGAGCTGGGGCAGGAAGCTGACGCCCTGGAAGGCCGGATCCGGATCGACCCCGGCCGCGGCGCAGAAGGTGGGCGCGACGTCGACGCTGCTGACCAGGTTCTTGCCCACCTGCCCGGACTTCACGCGTGCCGGCCAGTGAACGATGAAGGGCGTGCGCAGGCCGCTGTCGAGCACTGTCGTTTTGCAGCGCGGGAAGGCGCGACCATTGTCGGCCATGACGAGGATGAGGGTGTGTTCGAGCACGCCGTCGGCGCGCAACATTTCGACCACATGGCCAATGTGCTGGTCGAAGCGGCTGATCTCATCGTAGTAGAGCGCCAGGTCCTCGCGCGTCTCCGGCGTGTCGGCCAGGTAGGGCGGCACGCGCACGTCGGCGGGTCGGTGCGGTTCCGGGATGGCGTTCGGTTCGTAGTCGCGATGGGCGTCGAAGGCGGCCAGGTAGAGGAAGAAGGGCTTGTCCTTCGGGCGACCCTGCACGACCTCGGCCCAATACTCGCAGCCGCTGGGTTTGCCGCCCTCCTTGATGACATCGAATCCGCGCTTGGCATCCGGACCGAGGTGCCATTTGCCGGCCGCGGCCGTGTGGTAACCGGCCTGGCGCAGGCGTTCCGGGAAGACCGGCTGGTCGGCGGGCAGGGGCTGATGCAGTTCGGCGGCGCCGGTGGCGTGCGGGTAGCGACCCGAGATCAGGCTGCAGCGGCTCGGACTGCAGGAACTGCAGGTGAGGAAGGCGTTGTCGAAGCGCAGGCCGTCGGCGGCGAGCCGGTCGATCACCGGCGTGCGGATGCCGGGGTTGCCATAGCAGCCGAGATCCTCGGCACTGACGTCGTCGGCGATGAAGATCACGAGGTTGGGTTGGTCGGCCGCGGCGGCCAGACCGAGGCCGATAAAGAGCAGGGAAAGCAGGCGGAGCATGGCAAGGCAACGGTCGCCGAGGCGCCTCTTTTCCGCAAAACCCCGTGCTTGACCCGGCGGGTGGGTTTGCGCCAGTGTCAGCCGCTTTTTCAACCCACATCCCACACACCTTATGAGCCGGAAAATTCGTTATGGCATGGTCGGCGGCGGTCGCGGCGCCTTCATCGGAGCAGTCCACCGCATCGCGGCGGCCATGGACCAGCAGATCGAGCTGGTCTGCGGCGCCTTCTCCTCGGACCCGGAAAAGTCGAAGGCCAGCGGCGCCGACTTCTTCCTGCCACCGGACCGCTGCTACGGCAGCTACCAGGAAATGATCCAGGCGGAGGCCGCCCTGCCGGCCGACCAGCGCATGGATTTCATCGCCATCGTCACGCCGAACCACATGCATTTCCCGCCGGCCAAGATGGCGCTGGAGCACGGTTTCCATGTCCTCAGCGACAAGCCGGCGACCTTCAATCTCAAGGAGGCGAAGGAACTGGCGGCGATCGTCAAGAAGACCGGCCAGCTATATGGCCTGACCCACAACTACACCGGCTACCCGCTGGTCAAGCAGGCGCGCGACATGATCCGCACCGGCAAGCTCGGCAAGATCCGCAAGGTGGTGGTCGAATACCCGCAGGGCTGGCTGGCGACCCGTCTCGAGGAGAGCGGTCAGAAGCAGGCTTCGTGGCGCACCGATCCGAAGAAGAGCGGCGCCGGCGGCTGCGTCGGCGACATCGGCACGCATGCCGAGAACCTCGCCGAGTACATCAC
>CANNUR010000012.1 GCA_947523045.1 uncultured Prosthecobacter sp. | reverse complement strand
TGGCATCCACCCGCGCATAGCACAGCCCGACGCGATCGACCGCGTTGCGCGCCTCGAAAGCGGCGAGAATGGCGGCGAGCGTTTTGGTCATGATCCTGCTCCTTACTCGAATGCGTCGGCGCATTCGCCTGCGGTTCTAAACCGTTGCTGCATGGACAAGTTTGCGCTGCGCCTGCCGCACGACTACAAGTACAAGGACGGCAAACCCGGTGATCCGGTGGCACCGAAGTTCGTCACCTGGTCTTCCGCCGACAAGGGCAACCCCGCCTACAAGCAGTCGAAGGGCAAGGAGGAGCGCCTGCGCGAATCCTTCGCCAACTGGATGACCCACCCGCAGAATCCGCGCTTCGCGATGACCATCGCCAACCGCATGTGGAAGCGCGCCTTCGGGGCCGGCGTCAACGAGCCGGTCACCAACATCGACGATCCGGAAAACTCCGCCAATCCCGAGCTGCTCAAGCATCTCGCCGAGGAAATGAAGCGCGTGAAGTTCAACCTCAAGGAATTCATGCGCATCGTTTACAACACCCGCGCCTACCAGTCGGAAGCGACCACCGAGGACATCGCCATGGGTGAGGTGTACTACTTCCAGGGCCCGATGCTGCGCCGCATGACCGCCGAGCAGGCCTGGGATTCCTACATGACCCTCGTGCTCGGCCAGCCGGACGCCTACAAGGCCCCGCTGCAGGACCTCTATTCGAAGTCGATCGACCTCAACCTCGAAACCGTCGACGCCCAAACCGTGCTCGTGAAGTATGACGCCTACCGCCGCATGGCCGAGAAGGAGCGCGACCTCATGGGTGGCGGTCTCGAAATGGCCGGCGGCGACAGCATGATGATGATGGACTCCGGCGCCAAGACCGCCAAAACCGAAACCCCGGCCGCGGACGGCCCGGGCAAGATCCTCTCCTACGAGGGCATGCGCCTGCTGCGCTCCAACGAGATGGTCCAGCCCGCCCCGGGCGGTCACTTCCTGGCCGACTTCGGCCAGTCGGCCCGCGACCTGATCGACGGCAGCACCTTCATCGGCAACGTGCCCCAGGTGCTGATGATGATGAACGGCAAGGCCCAGCAGATGCTGACCAGCCGCGACTCCCTCATCTTCCGCACGATGGACAAGGTCAAGGATCCCTCCGAGAAGGTCGAGCGCATGTTCATGAGCATCATGAACCGCCGCCCCACCCTGCAGGAGAAGGACATCGCCAAGCGCGAGCTCAGCGCCTCCGGCGAGGAAGGTTACAGCAACATGATCTGGGCCCTCATCAACACCCGCGAATTCATCTTCGTTCAGTAAACCTCCGCCACCTCCCACCCCTCTTCATTCCATGAAATCCGAACTCCTCAAACTCGACGAACTCAGCCGCCGCAACTTCATGATGCAGGCGGCCAGCGCCACCCTCGGCGTCTCCCTCCTTCCCGGCCTGTCCGCCAAGATGCAGGCGGCCGAAGCCAAGGTCGTCACCGGCCCCGGCACCCCCGGCTTCGGCAAGGCCAAGCGCGTCATCTACCTCTGGATGAGCGGCGGCATGAGCCACATCGACACCTTCGACCCGAAGACCGGCGACACCAAGGGCTTCAGCGACCCGATCAAGGCCAAGGCGGAAGGCATCGACTTCCTCGGCGGCTACCTGCCGAAGCTGGCCGAGAATGCCAACAAGCTGAGCATCATCCGCTCGATGACCTCGAAAACCGGCGTGCATGACTCCGGCACCTACATCATGAAGACCGGCTACGAGCCGCGTGGCACGATCGTTCACCCGCTCATGGGTGTCTGGGCCAGCCACTTCCTCGGCCGCATCCAGGGCGTCACCCTGCCCGACAGCGTCGTCGTCAACAGCGGCAGCGCCTACCCGGGTGCCGGCTTCTTCCCGCCCGCCATGGCCCCCATCCCGATCTCGAATCCGGAGGCCGGCCTGCAGAACATCCGCCCGACCACGAGCGATTCGATGTTCAACAAGCGCATCGCCCTGATGAACGAGTTCGACGGTGCCTTCCGCAAGCGCTTCGAGACCGAGGCCGTCAAGTCCTACAACGAGTTCTACGACGAGACGATGAAGATCATGAAGAGCGAGGACCTCAAGGCCTTCGACCTCAGCCAGGAATCCGCCGAAACCCGTGAGAAGTACGGTCGCAACTCCTTCGGTCAGGGCTGCCTGCTGGCTCGCCGTCTGGTCGAAAGCGGCGTGCGCTTCGTCGAAGTCCGCATGGGCGGCTGGGACCACCACAACACGATCGACACCGCCATGACCAACAATGGCGAGACCCTCGACACCGGCTTCTCCGCCCTGCTCCAGGATCTTGAGGCCAAGGGTCTGCTCGACTCGACGCTGGTTGTGCTCGGCTCGGAGTTCGGCCGCACGCCGAACATCAACGAAAACGACGGCCGCGACCACTACCCGCTTGCCTACTCCACCGTCTTCGCCGGCGGCGGCACCAAGCGTGGCTTCACCTACGGTGCCACCAACAAGGACGGCACCCGTCCGGCCGACAAGCAGACCACCCCGCAGGACTTCGTGGCCACAATTGGCCATGCCATGGGCCTGCCGACCGAGGAAGTCGTCATGTCCCCGTCCAACCGCCCCTTCACCGTGGGCGACAAGGGCGTGCCGGTCATCGACATCTTCGCCTAATCCATCCATCAGCGACACCGACACCCGGCCGCAAGGCCGGGTGTTTTGTTTTGCGGGGGTGCCGGCTGAACTTAACTCGCCAGCCGGCCATCAGACTCATGCAGCGTGCTGCCGCGCAGCTCGATCCGCTCGCGCGCCTGCCCGACCGACACGTGCTGCGGCGTGTCCGCCGCCCTGCCCTGCGGACGCGCCCAGCGCACGCCATTGACCAGCACACGGCGCACGTCCGGGTGATGGTAGATCGGGTACAGCTCGTGACCGGGGCTGAAGTAAAAGACCCGGCCACTGCCACGCGTCCAGGTGGCGCCACTGCGAAAGACCTCACCGCCCTGGAACCAGGACAGGAACACGAGTTCGTCCGGCTCCGGAATGCCGAAGGGCTCGCCGTACATCTCCGACTGCTCGATCTCGATGCACGGGCCGAGGCCGGCAGCGATCGGATGACCCGGGTTCACCACCCAGACCCGCTCGCGCTCGCCCGCCTCGCGCCAGCACAGCGCGCAGCTCGTGCCCATCAGACGCTTGAACAGCTTCGACCAGTGCCCGGAATGCAGCACAATCAGGCCCATGCCGGCCAGCACGCGCTGCTGCACCCGTGTCACCGTTTCATCGAGCACCTGATCATGAGCCGCATGCCCCCACCAGAGCAGCACATCGGTGTCGTCCAACAGCGCCTGCGGCAAGCCCTGCTCGGGTTCGTCGAGGGTCGCCGTGCGCACGCAAAAATCCGCCTCCGACTCGAACGCCTCCGCCAGCGCGTCGTGGATGCCGCGAGGGTAAAGGCGCGCGACCTCGGGGTTCTGGCGCTCGTGAACAAACTCGTTCCAGACGGTGACGCGAATGGTGGAGGACATGGTTTGCATTCAAACGCATGCGATGAAGCGATCAAACGGCCATTCAAGGTTCCGTTGCACGATCTACCTCGCGAGCCGAAGGCTCGCAAGAGATGAACCAGGGACATTCGAACGCCTCTCGCGCCCCTGCTGGGGCGCATCCCGTATCGGGGGTGATGGGGCGGCCCGGTTCCGGTGGTTCCCGGCCGCTCCGCGACCTTCACCACCGGCTACCCTCTTTCGAGCCTCCGGCTCGGAAAATCAGTGCGGCATCGTGCAGCCCGGACCGACGCTTTGGAAGAAGTCGTGACCCTTGTCATCGATGAGGATGAAGGCCGGAAAATCCTGGACCTCGATCTTCCAGATGGCCTCCATGCCGAGTTCCGGGAACTCGACGACCTCGACCTTCTTGATGTTCTCCTTGGCCAGGATGGCGGCAGGACCGCCGATGCTGCCGAGGTAAAAACCGCCGTGTTTTTTGCAGGCCTCAGTCACCTGCGGACCGCGGTTGCCCTTGGCGATCATGACCATGCTGCCGCCACGGCTCTGGAAGAGGTCGACGTAGCTGTCCATGCGTCCGGCCGTGGTCGGGCCAAAGCTGCCGCTGGGCATGCCGGCCGGGGTCTTGGCGGGACCGGCGTAGTACACCGGATGCTCCTTGAAGTAGTCCGGCAAATCGCCACCGGCATCGAGGCGCTCCTTGAGCTTGGCGTGGGCGATGTCGCGGGCGACGATGATCGGCCCGCTCAGCAGCAGGCGGGTGGTGACCGGATGCCGCGCCAGTTCGGCGCGGATTTCGGCCATCGGCCGGTTCAGATCGATGCGCACCGCGCCGGTGTCCTTGCGATGGCGCAGGTCCTCGGGGATGTACTGGAGCGGCTGCGTCTCCAGCTTTTCGATGAACACGCCGTCGCGGGTGATCTTGCCCTTCGCCTGGCGGTCGGCCGAGCAGGAGACGCCGATGCCGATCGGCAGCGAGGCGCCGTGGCGCGGCAGGCGGATGACGCGGACATCCAGGGCAAAATACTTGCCGCCGAACTGGGCGCCGATGCCGCAGGTACGCGCCGCCTCCAGCATCTGCGCCTCCAGTTCGAGATCGCGGAAGGCGCGACCGTGCTCGTTGCCGGTGGTCGGCAAGCCGTCGTAGTACTTCGTCGAGGCCAGCTTGACGTGCTTCATCGTGTGCTCGGCCGACAGGCCCCCAATGACGAAGGTCAGGTGATAGGGCGGGCAGGCGGCCGTGCCGAGCGTCAGCATCTTTTCGGTCAGGAACTTGACGATGCCCTTGGGGTTCAGCACCGCCCGGGTCTCCTGATACAGGAAGGCCTTGTTGGCCGAGCCGCCGCCCTTGGCGATGAAGAGGAACTTGTAGGCATCGCCGTCCACCGCGTGCAGGTCGAGCTGGGCCGGCAGGTTGGTGCCGGTGTTCTTCTCGTTGAACATGTCCAGCGGCGCATTCTGCGAGTAGCGCAGGTTGTTCTCCGTGTAGGCGAGGTACACGCCCTTCGACAGCGCCGCCTCATCGCCGCCGCCGGTCCACACCTGCTGGCCCTTTTTGCCGAGCACGATGGCGGTGCCGGTGTCCTGGCAGAACGGCAGCAGGCCGGCCGAGGCGACATCGGCGTTTTTCAGCAGGGTGAGCGCCACCATGCGGTCGTTCTCGCTGGCCTCCGGATCGTCGAGGATGGCGGCGACCTGCTTCAGGTGGGCGGGCCGCAGGAAGAAATTGATGTCATGGAAGGCCTGGTTGGCGAGCAGGGTCAGGGCCTCGGGCTCGACCACCAGCACCTTGCGACCCTCAAACTCGGTCTCGCGCACGTGCTCGCGGGTGAGCAGGCGGTACTCCGTGTCGTCGGGGCCGGTCTCAAAAAGTTCCTGGTAATGAAAAGGCGGGGTGGGCATGGCGTGCGGGAACTTTGAAAAGCATACGCCCGGCGGCAACGGGGAATGGCGGATTTGTCGCACCCGGCGCCCGCGCGGCCGCCGTACCCTCATTGACAATCCGGTCGCCCGCCCTTTCATTGCCCCATGTCCCACCCCCTCGCCGACTTCCCTTCCAGCCTGACGCCGCCCGCCAACTACATCGTGCCCACGGTCATCGAGACCGAAGGCCGCATGGAGCGCGCCTACGACATCTACTCGCGTCTGCTCAAGGACCGCATCATTTTCCTCGGCACCGAGGTGAACGACCAGGTGGCGAACATCATCATCGCCCAGCTGCTGTTCCTGCAGATGCAGGACCCGAAGAAGGACATCCACCTCTACATCAACAGCCCGGGCGGCTCGGTCACCGCCGGCCTGGCGATCTATGACACGATGCAGTTCGTCACCTGCGACGTGAACACCTACTGCATCGGCATCGCCGCCAGCATGGGCGCCGTGCTGCTTTCCGCCGGCACCAAGGGCAAGCGCTTCGCCCTGCCGAACAGCGACATCATGATCCACCAGGTCTCCGGCGGCGCCCGCGGCACCGCCAGCGACGTCGAGCGCACGGTCGACTTCATGTACAAGCTCAAGCGCCGCCTCAACCGCATCCTTGCCCATCACACCGGCAAGAGCCCGGAAACGATCGAGAAGGATGCCGACCGCGACAACTACATGACCGCCGAGGAAGCCGCCGCCTACGGCCTGGTCGACAAGGTGCTGCAGAGCAACAAGGAACTCAAGCCGGCCGACTGACCGCCATGCCGCGCGCCTCCACGGTCACCCTCTGCTCCTTCTGCGGCAAAAGCCATGCGGAGGTGAAGAAACTCATTGCCGGGCCGGGCGTGTTCATCTGCGACAACTGCATCGGCGTCTGCAAGGGCATCCTCGACCGCGAGGCCGCCCAGGAGGACGAGAGCTTCCAGGGCCTGACCGTGCCCCGCCCCGCCGACATCAGTGCGGTGCTCGACGAGCACGTCATCGGCCAGGCCCAGGCGAAGAAGGTGCTCAGCGTCGCGGTCCACAATCATTACAAGCGCATCCTGCACGCACAGCAGCAGGTGACCGAAAACGCCGGCCGGCCGCGGCCGATTGCCGAGGCGGAAGAGGTCGAGCTGGAAAAGAGCAACGTCCTGCTGCTCGGCCCGACCGGCTGCGGCAAGACCCTGCTCGCGAAGACGCTGGCAAAACTGCTCAACGTGCCGTTCAGCATCGCCGATGCCACCACCCTCACCGAGGCCGGCTACGTCGGCGAGGACGTGGAAAACATCATCCTGCGCCTGCTCCAGGCCGCCGATTACGACATCGCCAAGGCGGAGATCGGCATCGTTTACATCGATGAGATCGACAAGATCGGCCGCACCACCGGCAACGTCAGCATCACCCGCGACGTCTCCGGCGAGGGCGTCCAGCAGGCCCTGCTGAAGATCATCGAGGGCACCATCTGCAACGTGCCCCCCCAGGGCGGCCGCAAGCATCCGCAGCAGGAGTACATCCAGGTCAACACGAACAACATCCTGTTCATCTGCGGCGGCGCCTTCGTCGGCCTGGAAGACATCGTCAAACGCCGGCTCGGCCGCCAGACACTCGGCTTCAGCAACGCCGGCACCGCCACCCGCAGCGAGGAGGAGGACAAAAACGCCCTGCGCCACGTCGAGCCCGAGGACCTGATCGCCTTCGGCCTCATCCCGGAATTCGTCGGCCGCCTGCCGGTGATCTGCACGCTGGAACCGCTCGCCGAGCAGGAACTCGTGCGCGTGCTCACCGAGCCGAAAAACGCCCTGCTCAAGCAATACGCCAAGCTCATGCGCATGAATGGCGTCGACCTGACCCTCACCAAGGACGGCCTGCTCGCCATGGCGCGCGAGGCGATCAAGCGCGGCACCGGTGCCCGCGGCCTGCGCAGCATCTTCGAGCGCATCATGCTCGACGTCATGTACGACGTGCCCAGCCGCACCGACGTGCGCTCGGTGTCGATCAACGAGGCCGTCGTCAAGGGTGAACGCGCGCCCATCCTGCGCAAGCGCGCCGAGCGCAACGCCGCCTGAGGCGGCGCCCGCGCACCGGTTGACAGACCCGGGCGTTTCGCCCTGTTCTTTGCTGATGCGCCCCGGCCCCCTTTTCGCCCTCGTCCTCAGCCTGCAATCCCTCGCCGCCCAGCAGCCGGCGGCGGCGCCCTGGGGCGATTTCGTGGAACCGGACTTCCCGTTCTTCAGCAGCGTGCTCGACGCCCGTGAGGCCGGCGAGGGCCTGCCGAAAGACAACCTGACGCCGCGCGGCCTCATCCTCAACCTCGGCCACAACCTCTGGGCCTGCTTCGACACCGACCTGCTCCGCCTCGCCTGCGTCTGGCAGGGCGAACCCGGCAAGCCACCGGTGACCCCCGACGCCCTCGCCTCAGGCTCGTACCACGTCGCCGGCCAAAAGACCAAGGACGGTCAGGAGTATTTGCCGAAACCGGTCGGTCAGGTCTGGCTGGCCACCGGGATTTATCCGGGCTGGCAAATCGGCGACAAGCCCTCCTTCACCGACCCCCGTGAGCCGGCGCCGAGCCCGGAGGAAGTGGGGCGTGGCAGCTTGCCGAAGGGCATGGGTCTCCTGCTCGCCGTCCGTCGCGACCTCGAAAACGGGGTCACCACGCTGGAAATGGACATCGCGGGGGTGAAGATCTCCCAGAATTTCACAGCACGGCTCGATGCGAAATCGGGGGATCGCTGGGTGCAGGCCGTCATCCGCGTGGAGCCACACAAGCAGCCACTGGCATTCCTGACCGGACAGCCTGCAGCGGGCCTGACCTGGCAGTCACTGACCCCCGACGTGAGGGGAATGCAGATGACTGACACCGCCTGCCTGTTGGCCCCGTCCGAAAGCTCCCATGTTCTGGTTTTGGCTCTCGGCAAGGCTGGACACGAGTTCCAACCTCAGCAGGAACAACAGGCCACCGCCCGCTGGTCCGCCACCGTCACCACCCAGGGTCAGCTCTCCGCCAAACCCGACGCCCATGTCGTCGACACGATCCCGCTGCCGGTGCCAAATCCCTGGAAGCGCAATGTCCGCCTCGCCGATCTCGACTTCCTCGACGACCAGGGCAACGCGGTGGGCGTGACCTTCGATGGCGATGTCTGGCTCATCTCCGGCCTCAAGGGCGACCTCGAAGCCGTCACCTGGAAACGCTTCACCTCCGGCCTGCACGAACCGATGTCGATCGTGGTGCGCCGGGGCAATCCGCAATCCGCAATCCCCAATCCCCAATCCGAAGTCTTCATCTTCGATCGCAACGGCGTTTGGAAACTCGTCGATGCCGACCAGGACGGGGTCTGCGACCGCAATGAACTGTTCTGCAACCTGTTCGCCCAGACCGCCGAGACGCGCGAGTTCCCCAACGCGATGAAGCTCGGTCCGGACGGCTCGCTCTACCTCAGTAAGGGCGGCCAGGAGGGCACGACGCGCGGCAAGCACAATGGCACGGTGCTAAAGGTGGCACCCGACGGCCAATCCTTCGAGGTCATCGGCCACGGCCTGCGCCAGCCCTTCATCGGCGTGCACCCCAAGACCGGCCTGGTCACCGCCAGCGACCAGCAGGGCCACTACGTGCCGTCGACACCGCTACAGATCATCGAAAAAAACCAGTTCTACGGGCACCTGCCCACCATCGCCCCCAAGGAGCAGTATCCCGAACCCATCGCCGAACCGCTGGCCTGGATCCCGCACCCGGTGAATCCCAGCGGTGCCACCCAGACTTGGCTCATCGGCTCGCGCCTGGGACCGGTCGATGGCGAACTCATCCACGTCGGTTACAACCGGCCGGAACTCTTCCGGGTGATCCTGAACACGCGCTTCGCCCGGCCGCAGGCCGCGGTGATGAGTTTTTCCCGCGAGTTCGATTTCGGCCCGCTCAACGCCAAGGTGAACCCCGCCGACGGCCAACTCTATGTCGTCGGCTTCCAGGTCTGGGGCACGACCGCCAAACAGCTCAGCGGCCTGGCGCGCCTGCGCTACACCGGCAAGCCGCGCGTGCTGCTGCAGGAGGTCACGCCGATGGACAAGGGCCTGCTGCTGCGCTTTAACGCGGCACTCGATCCGACACTCGCCACCGATCCCGCCAGCTACAGCGCCGAACGCTGGAACTACCAGCGCAGCGCCGAGTACGGCTCGCCCCACCTCAAGCTCGACGGCAGCCCCGGCCAGGAATTCCTCACCGCCAGCAGCGCCTACCTGAGCCAGGACGGCCGCAGCGTCTTCGTCGGCATCCCCGACATGCGCGCGGGTGTGCACCAGATGCGCATCGGCTGGGGCCTGAAAAGTACCGACGGCCTGCCGGCCAACAACACCGCCTACTTCTCGCCCTGGGAACTTGCCACCTTCGAGCCGAAGAAGGAGGGCTTTGCCGAACTCACCGTCGATCTGACCCCGCGCGCCGCCATGGCCACCGCCAAGGTGAAGGCCAGCGCCGAGGAGGGCGAGCGGGTCGCCCAGATGTTCGGCTGCGTCGCCTGCCACAGCATCGATGGCAGCACGGTCGGCAAGGTCGGCCCCAGTTGGAAGGGCCTGCACGGTTCCGTGCGCGAAATCGCCAAGGGCCAAAAGGGCAAGGTCACCGCCGATGCCGCCTACCTGCGTGAATCGATCCTGGCGCCCTCGGCGAAGGTGGTGAAGGGCTTCGAAAAGTTCGACACCGGCATGCCCATCTACGCCGGCATCCTCAACGACGCGCAGATTGAAAGCCTCATCCTTTACATTGAGACCCTAAAATGAGAAGCTGACCGGATGGGCCGGCATGAAAACTGCGGCCCCCACGCACGTTCCTCCCCCATGCCACGCCGTTTTTTCCGCGCCGCCCTCGCCCTCCTGCTGCTGCCCGCCTGCACGGTCCAACAGGGAGTCTACCAGGGCGCCCAGCGGACCGGCACACCCACCGCCACGGTCGTGCGCGCCCAGCCGTATGCGCCGCCCGCCGCCTGGCAACCGCCGCCGATTGACGCCCGACCGGTCTTTGCCAGTTCCAGCGTGCCGGCCATTCATGCCGAGTCCTTCCTGCTCATCGACGCCGCCACGGGTCGCCACCTCGCCTCGAAGAACGCCTACACCCGCCGCGCCGTCGCCAGCACCCAGAAGCTGGTCACCGCCCTCGTCATCGTCGAGTCGGGCAACCTCGACAAGCCGGTGAAGGTGCTCAGCACCGACCTGCGCGTCGAACCCACCGTGCTCGGCCTGCGCCCCGGCGAGACCTACACGCGCCGCCACCTGCTCTACGCCTTCCTGATCAAAAGCTGCAACGACGTCGCCAACGTGCTCGCCCGCGACAACGCCGGCAGCGTCAGCGCCTTCGCCGCCAAGATGAACGCCAAGATGCGCGCGCTCGGCTGCCAGAACTCAAACTTCCGCAACCCGCACGGCCTCACCGCCCCCGGCCAGTACTCGACCGCCCACGACATGGCCCGCGTTGCCATGGCCGCCTACCGCCACCCGGTCATCCGCGATGCCGTGCGCCGCTCCTCCTACACCTTCCGCCGCAACAGCGGCCAGATCGTCACCCTGCAGAGCACCAACCACCTGCTCGGTTCCATGCCCGAATGCAACGGCATGAAAACCGGCTACACGGTCGCTGCCGGCCGCTGCCTGATCTCCACCGCCAGCCACTCCGGCCGCGATGTCATCCTCGTCCAACTCGGCACCCGCACGAAGTACATCTGGAACGACGGCCGCCTGCTCATGAGTTGGGGCCTGCAGCGCTGCCAGGGCAGCTTCCTGGCCTGGAACCGGTGAGCGGGGGCGGAACGCGCCAATGACGTGCTGGAGTGACTGAGTGCGCTCCATCACGTCTTTGTCACAAAGCATGGCCTCCCACTGTGCGGATGCCCGGCGTCTTCGCCGGGCCGTGCGAAGCCCCGCCACTCACCACAGGAAACAGGGATGCGCTCACTTTGGCGATGACTTGCCACCCAATCTTTTGCACAACGAGGCCACCGCAAGGCCCACAAATAGCACAACACCCGCAATAAAAGGCAGATGCAGTATCAAGGGCGTTTGAAACAGTTGGCCTAATCTCAGATCATAAATAACCCGAAAATCCTCGCGCTCATAAAAGCATGCGCGGATGATGCTGGTGAGAATGTGAAAATCCCGGCTCGTCGCCACCAGCAATGACGCGACTGTGAGCAACATGATTTTAAACTTCATAGCGTTTCCTGCATGAACACGATGACCATCAGGACCGAGAGCTGGACTTTCATGGTCCATTCAGATTTCAGGGATTCCGAATGGGTCAGCCCGCAACTGACTGACAGATAACAAGCACCCTGCCCTGGGTCGATCTTCATCACTCCGCCGCCTTGAGTTCGATCACGTCGATGTCCAGGTGCAGGATGAGGCGGGGCGTGGCGGAGAAGTCGGCGCGGCTGAGCTTGCCGGTGACCACGATGTCCTTTCCGGGGCGAATCTTCTCCAGTACCTTGCCGGGGTCCTGACGCACGTAGGCCCAGAGAGCCACCTCGAAGGAGAGGCTGCCATCCTTGAGGTTTTCCTTGGCGTGCAGGACGCGCCAGCCCGGCTCCTTCTGCGCGGGGAAGATGCGCGGCTCCACCTTGGCCACCGTGATCCTGAACACGCCCGTCTTGTTCAGTTCCCTGGCCGCCAGCACCTTGGACAACTCCATCGCCGTCTCCGTCTTCTGGTTGCCACGCAGCTTCAGGAGATCGCTCTTGGCAAAGCCATCGATGAATTCCTTGAATTCACGCGGCTTGTCGTCGAGCGACTGGGCCAGGACGGCGCCGTGAAGCATGACGAGGAGGGTGAAAAGGAGTGTTTTCATGGGACTTGGGTTTGAGGCCACCAGCGTGTTACTCGATTTGCTGTTTTCAAATGCAACTCATTCACCTTTTCTGTAGCTAAATTTTAAAAGATATACCGTACCTACCACAACTGCGAAAAGGAGGATTGCGGCCACAAGGGAAAGCATCTGCCCGCCCCATATGTAGCCTACAACACATCCAATCATGGTTATCAAATTCACGACCAATGCGCACCAGCACTTGAACTTAAAAAGAGCTCGATCGTTCATATCGCTAAGGACAGCAAGGGTCCAGTTCAGCCTAACAGATTATCGGAAGCCTGCTCCGCGGTCAATTTTTCTTTCGCCGGATGCATCCCCCTGCCGGATTCAAGGTCGCCTCACAGGTGCTCTCCTTCGTGAGCTTCGTGCCATTCGTGGTTCCAAAACCGTTTTTTGAACCGCTGCTCAGAAGCGGATGATGGATGTGCTTCCGGTAGATTGAAAGCTCGCACGCAGGCCGCGCAGACCCTCCGTGCGCAACGCGGCCCCGTCGGACTGCCCCCAACCCGCTTCGCCGAGGCAGCCCCAAGATCATCGGCGGTGGCGACGTATGCCTTTCCTGCCCGATGAATCCGCGTCTCCTGCTTCCGCTCGCCTGCCTGCTCCTCACCGCCCCCGCCCTGTCCGCCGCCTTCACGGCCGGCGCCGCGGTCGCCGATGTCACCCCGGAGAAACTGCCGGTGCTGGTCAATGGCGGCATGCTGAGTCGCTACGCCGACAAGATCCGCACCCGCCTGCACGCGCGCGCCCTCGCCCTGGCCGACGGCCGTGAGCAGGCGGTCATCGTCGTGGTCGACAGCTGCATGCTGCCGCGGCCGCTGCTCGATGAGGTGAAGGCTCTCGCGGAAAAGCGCACCGGCATCCCGCGCGACCGCCAGCTCATCTCGGCCACCCACACCCACACGGCCCCGTCCTCGATGGGTTGCCTGGGCACGGAACCGGACGCCAATTACATTCCGTTCCTGCGCGAGCGTCTGGTCGAGGTCATCGCCGCCGCCCAGGCCGCGCGGGTGCCGGCACGCATCGGCTTCACCAAGACCGATGCCGGTGCCTTCACCGCCCTGCGCCAGTGGATCCGCCGGCCCGACCGCCTCGCCGAGGACCCGTTCGGCAACCTGAGCGTGCGCGCCAACATGCATGCGGGTCGCAACTGGGACGATGCCACCGGCGAATCCGGTCCCGAGGATCCCGATCTCTCGCTGATCTCCGTGCAGACCCGCGAGGGCAAGCCGCTGGCAGTGCTGGGCAATTTCTCCATGCACTACTTCGGCGACCGCGACCTCAGCGCCGATTACTTCGGCCTCTTCTGCGAGGGCCTGAAGGCGCGGCTGGCGCCGGACTCGAACTTTGTCGGCCTGCTCTCCCATGGCTGCAGTGGCGACATCTACCGGGTCGATTACAAGGTGCCCGCCGCCGAGCGACCGAACCCGACGATCGAAGCCTACGCCGACGGCCTGCTCGATCTCGCCATGCAGGCGCTCGCCAAGGTCGAGCACCGGGACAACGTCGATCTCGCCATGGCCGAGGCGCGCCTGCCCATGGCCTACCGCGTGCCCGACAAGCAGCGCCTCGAGTGGGCGCAGCGCATCGTCGCCGAGATGGGCGACCGCCCGGCGAAGACGCAGACCGAGGTCTATGCGCGCGAGCAGCTCATCCTGCATGAGCGCCAGCAGACCGAGGTCGTGGTGCAGGCCCTGCGCGTCGGCGACATCGCCATTGCCACCACACCGACCGAGACCTACGCGATCACCGGTTTGAAGATCAAGGCGGCCAGTCCGCTGGTGAAGACGATGGTCATCGAACTCGCCAACGGCGGTGACGGCTACATTCCGCCGCCGGAGATGCATGCCTGGGGTGGTTACAACACCTGGGCGGCGCGTTCGGCCGGCCTGGAGGTGCAGGCCGAACCGAAGATCACCCAGGCGGCCATCGGCCTGCTGGAAACCGTCAGCGGCGCCCCACGCCGTGCCTGGCATCTCGGCGCGGGTCCGGCGACGCGGGCGATCGCCGACCTGCAGCCGGCCGCCCACTGGCGTCTCAACGAGTTCAACGGCCCGCTGGCCGCCGATGCCAGTCCGCACGGGCGCGCCGCGGCCTACTTGGGCGGGATCGCCTACGCCCTCGACGGCCCGCTGGCCGACCGCTTCTGCACCGCCGGCGAGATCAACCGCGCGCCGCACTTCGTCGAGGGTCGACTGGCCGCGCAGCTGCCCAGCCTGAAACAGGATTACAGCATTGCCCTGTGGCTCTGGAACGGCCTGCCCGACGGCGTCCGCGACGTCAGCGGCTGGGTGTATTCCCGCGACGTCGATCACGGCCTGAGCACGTTTGGCGAGCACCTCGGGGTCGATGGCTCGGGTCGCCTGCTCTTCCAGGCCGGCAAGGCCGCGCCGGTGACCGGCCAAACCGCCGTGCCACGCTGGACCTGGCAGCAGGTCGTGCTCGTGCGCGAGGCAGAGACGGTGCGCGTCTACCTCAACGGCGAACTGGAAATTGAAACCCGGGCACCGAGCCCGCGTTTCCCAGACCTGTTCTTCGGCGGGCGCAGCGACCACGCCGCAAGCTGGGAGGGGCGGCTCGACGAAATCGCGGTGTTTGAGAAGGCACTCCGCCGCGAGGACATCCAGCGCCTGGCAAAACCCTGAGCGGGCTCACTCGGCGCTCTTGAACACCGGCGCCAGCAGCTGCAGCAGGCTGGTGCGGGCGACGTAGAACACGTCGGGACCGGCATCGACCCGACCGAAGTACAGGGCGGTGTCCATGCCCTCCTGGGTCGGCGCGAAGATCAGTTTCGTCTCGCGGGTGGGTCCGTCGTTGCGACCGGGCTCGCCGAGGGTGACCGCCACTTCCAGCGCCGGTGTCTGCAGGGCGTGGATGGCGTCCGAGGCATCGGCCGACCAGTCCTGCACGTTGAACTTGGCCAGGCGACCCGCCAGCAGGTCGGCCTTCACGCGGTCGATGAGCGGGGTGATGTCGCGGCCGGCGCGTTCGCCGCTCCACTGCGCGGTGGTGGGATCGTACTTGAGCAGGATGGGCGGTGCGGTGCCGGCGGTGATCCGAATGCTGCGCAGGGCGAACTGCGAGAAGCGCAGGGCGCCAAGCCCCTTCCACTTGATGGCGTCCTGCGGGATCGACGGCAGCAGCGAGGCCTCGATGCGGTAGACACTGGGCTCGCCCTCGTACTTGGCGAAGAACTCGCTGCCCTCGGCGTTTTTGCCGAACAGCAACTGCTGCAGGGGCGCGCCAGCCTCCTGCCAGGCCACCTTGAGGAAGGGTTTGTCGAGGCCGTAAGGACCGAGGTTGGCGGCGGAATCCGAGGTGAACTCGGCGATGGGGTGGGTGTTGAGCGCCTCAAAGAAACGCAGGATGCGCTCGCCGTTGGCGGCGACCTGGCGGTCGTTGCGGCCGAGGAACCAGGAGTCCGCGCGTTTCTCGAGCACAATCTCCGGGAACAGCAGCGATTCGATGCGGATGGAGGTGACCCGATCCTCATCGATGCGCGCGAGCATGCGGTCGCGCAGGTCGTTCGGCTGCGACCAGAGTTCCTGCAGGGATTTCGAGCGCACCACAAAGACCGGTTTGC
Organism: uncultured Prosthecobacter sp.; assembly: GCA_947523045.1. GTDB lineage: Bacteria > Verrucomicrobiota > Verrucomicrobiia > Verrucomicrobiales > Verrucomicrobiaceae > Prosthecobacter. The sequence continues at coordinate 11,328 of CANNUR010000012.1, read as the reverse complement.
GATGCGAACTGCTGGCGCGGGTCTCGGTGGCGCCCTTGGCGGGTTTGCTCAGCACGACCTCGTGGGCGGCGCCGTCCGCGTCGGTGACGGTCAGGCGCAGTTGCGTGCCAGGCGTGTCGGCCGGCTCGGCCGCGGCACCGGCCTCGAGCACTTCGGTGATTTCGAGATTGAGCAGGGTGGACAGCAGTTCGCCGGCCTTCTCCTTGCTGGTGCGGCTGCTCAGCGGCTTGACCAGCATCCAGGGATGATTCTCATCCTTGCGCGCCAGCTCGATCTGGCCGCCGTTCTGGCCGAGCTTGAGCCCGGTGATGCGGCCCGCCGCCAGACGCAGCAGCTTGCCGTCGCGCCACTCGGCCGGCTTGGCCTTGACCAGCTCTGGCAGGGCGGTGCGGGCGACATAGTAGGCAGTCTCATCGGTGCGCCCCACCTGCCAGACGGAGACATAGCTGGCGCCCTCGATGGGCGCGGGCGCACCCAGGCCGAGTTCCAGGATGCGCTTGTCACCCGCGAAAAAGCGCAGGCGGTGGCGCGGCTGTTCCAGCTGGGTCTTGGCCCAGCCGGAGGCATCGAACTCGGCGGCATGCACGCGCTGGATCCAGCCGATGCCGGGCACCTCACCGATGAGTTTGACGATGCGCTCCGGGTCGGCCAGATCCTCGAAGGGACGGGTCACCCGCCAAAGGTCATCGGCCAGGGCCAGGCTGGCGCCGTCGCCGCCGCTCGAATCAAGCTCAATGCGGGTGACCGCGCGGCGGTCGAACTTCACCGGTCCGCGGCGCATCTCGTGCAGTTCGCGGGTCGACGGAAAGTAGCGTTCCACGCCGAGGATCACCGCGCCCAGGGCGGCTGCCAGCAGCAGGAGGAGCAGGGTGGTGCGCGGATGCATGGCGGACGAATCAGGAAGCGCGGCGCGAGGCCCAGATCATCAGGCCGAGCACGAGCACCAGCGCGGGGAAGACGCAGGTCGTCAGCCAGAAAATCAGCTCGCCCTGACGCGGGTCGAGCTGGATGCGGTAATGATGTTTCACCTTGGGCGTGATGCCAATCAGGCGCTCGCGGTTGAGCAGCCAGTTCAGGCTGGCGGCGACAAAATCTCGGTTCACCGCCAGCGCGCTCTTCTGGTCGAGCAGGGAGGCGTTGCCGATCATGCGGCAGCTGTCAACGCGCAGGGTCTCGTCGAGCACGCTGCCGCGTTCGACCGAGGCGGCCAGGAAGAGGTTCTCACGGGTGTCCTCGGCATCGGCCACCGGCAGTTCCTCGAGGTAGTTGCGCTCGCCCCAGTAGCGTTCGGAGGCGCCCATGAGCGGGTGCACACGGATGTTTTGGTTGTCCAGGTGCGGATCATCGAAGCGCAGCTGCAGCGACTGGGTCTGCCCGGGCAGGGTCGTGTTCGAGGTGGCCAGCGGCTGGGTGATGGCCGATTCGTTGTCGAACACCGCCTGCACGGAGAACTCCTTGCGGATGCCGGTGCTGGTGCTCTCGGCGTAGAGCACGCGGTCGGCGCGCGGCAGCACGCCGTGCAGGCCGAGGAAGGCGTGCAGGCGCGGGGTTTCCGCCTCGGGATCGAGCAGCACCAGCAGGCCGGCGCGCTTGCCTTCCCAGTAGGTCTTCAGCATGCCCATCTCGCGCTCGGAGAAGTCGTAGCGCGCGCCGGAAAGCACCACGCCGTCGGCGTCTTCGGGCACGCGGTTGATCTCGGCCAGGTTGAGCGGCAGCAGCTGGAAATTCTGCTGGCGACCCAGCTCGCCGAGTGCGGTCATGGCGTCGACCAGGGCACTCTCGGTGCGCGAGCCCTTGCCAACGATGAAGTAGAATTTGCGTTGATCGCCCTCGACCACGTTGATGATCGCCGAGGTCACCGCGTCCTCGCCGCGAAACTCGCGGATTGGGCGCACCGCCTCGGTGCCGGGCTCGCGCAGGATCATCTCCTCCTCGCGGATGAAGCGGGTGCGCGTGCCGCAGCGGATGAGCACGCCGTTCTGGTCGAGCGCCAGGCCGGTCTCGGCCTTGAGCGCCTCGGCGCGCTCGATGTCGCGCAGCGGATCGATGGATCGCACGCGGATGCGGCCGCGACCGTTGGCACGGTACTGCTCGAGCAGGGCCTCGATGTCGCCATAGACCTTGGCGTCGCGGGCGAAGACGTTGGCGATGAAGACATCACGCGGCAGGCGCTCGAGGTAGTTGAGGGTGGCCGAACTGAGCGTGAAGCTCTGCTGCGGACTCAGGTCCCAGCGCGTGTGGTAGCGGTAGCTGAGTCGGTTGATCCCGGCGAAGAGGGCGATGGCGAGCAGCACCTGGACCAGCACGTTGGCGCCGATACCCCAGCGGCCGGGCATGCGGGGCGGCGGGCTGGGATCGGTGGCGGGCGCGGGATCGGTCATGCGTGGGGAAGAGGGCAACTAAGACCATTTGCCGGCGACTGACAACCGGCGACTGCGATTTCCCGGCGGCGAAAACAACAGACCCCGCCGGGGGCGGGGTCTGCGAAAACACACTTCGAATCGGAGAGATCAGCGCTTGGAGAACTGGAAGCGCTTGCGGGCGCCGGGGCGGCCGGGCTTCTTGCGTTCCTTGGCGCGCGAGTCGCGGGTGAGCAGGCCGGCCTTCTTGAGGGTCGGGCGCAGCTCCGGATTGACGGTGATGAGCGCGCGGGAGATGCCCATGCGCACGGCGCCGACCTGGCCGGTGATGCCACCGCCCTGGGCGTTGATGTTGAAATCGAACTGCTGACGGGTGTTGGTCAGGGCCAGCGGCGTCAGGATCTGGTTCTGCAGGGCGACGGTCGGGAAGTACTCCTCGAAGTCGCGGCCGTTGACGGTGATCGCGCCGGAGCCGTTGAGGATGTGGACGCGGACGACGGCGGTCTTGCGGCGGCCAGTGGCGGAGGTGAGGGGCTTGCTCATGAGCGGAGAGGGAGGGAGGGTCGCTGGACTCAGGCGATGGCGCAGGGCTGCGGGTTCTGGGAGCTGTGCGGGTGCTCGGTACCGGCGTAGACCTTCAGCTTGGTGACGATGGCGTTGCCCAGGCGGTTGTGCGGCACCATGCCCTTGACGGCGCGGTAGACGAGTTCCTCGGGCTTGCGCTGGCGCAGCTTCTCGGCGGTCTCGATCTTCTGGTTGCCGATGTAACCACCGCGCTTGCTGGTGTACACCTTCTGCTGCTCCTTGCGGCCGGTCAGCACCACCTTGTCGGCGTTGATGACCACGACGAAGTCGCCGGTGTCAACGTGCGGGGTGAAGGTCGGGCGGGTCTTGCCGCGGATCAGGTTGGCGGCGGTCACGGCGACCTGGCCCAGGACCTTGTCCTTGGCGTCGATGACCCACCACTGGCGGTTCACGTCCTGAGCTTTGGCGGAGAATGTTTTCATGTCGAAGGTGCTTGAGGTGGGGCGCCAGCCTGCCCCCGAAACGGGAGCCCTGCCAACGCAGAAATGAGGGCCGTGAGAGTAGAAGTCAGGCGGCGGGTGTCAACTGGAAAGTCAGCTTATTCGCGCGCTTGCCGCTTGCGGGCGTCGCCCCCCCATGATAGCGAGACGGCTCACCCCCCCGATTTCGCCCTTCAGGCACCCATGAAAGCCCAGCAACTCCTCCAGGCCATTGGCCCCGAACTCAGCCAGCAGATCATCCAGTACGTCCAGAACGACGAGCGCCCGGCCTACCGCGCCCTCATCCAGAACCTGGCCCAGCAGCGCAAGCTGCGCCCCCAGTTCATCCTGGAAAAATCCCGCGCCAAGCAGGCCGAATGGCTGCTCGCCCAGCTCAACCTGAAGGTCAATGACCCGATCGCCGAGCAACTCCTGCAGATCTGGTTACTGAAATCCCAGGGCGTCATGCTCACCACCTTCCTGGATGCCGTCGGCATCGCCCACGACGGCAAGGGCCAGGTCGAGGATCTGCCCGAGGAAATCGCCGAGGACAAGGCCGCCGCCGGCATCGACGCCCTGCTCGCCGCCTACCCGCCCAAGCAGGCCGCCCTCTACCTGTACATGTTCCAGCTGCAGAAACCCGGCGGCTGGGAGGGTCTGGGCAAGGCCATCGCCGCCCGCCCGGAAGTCCAGCTCCAGGCCTGATTCCGCCATGAAACTCCGCTCCAGTCGCGTCCTCCGCGAGGTCCGTGCCGGTCGCCCGGCCACCGTCCTCAAACTCAACCTCAACGACCCGCGCATCGTCGAGATGGCCGGCCTCGCCGGCGCCAGCGCGGTCTGGCTTTGCAACGAGCACGTGCCGAACGACTGGACCAACCTCGAGCACCAGGTGCGCGCCGCCAAGCTGCACGACATGGACACCATCGTCCGCGTCAGCAAGGGTTCCTACAGCGAGTACGTGAAACCCTTCGAGCTCGATGCCACCGGCATCATGGTGCCGCACGTCAGCAGCGCCGACGAGGCGCGTCACATCGTCGACATGGTGCGCTGCCACCCGCTCGGCCGCCGGGCGATGGACGGCGGCAACATGGACGGCGCCTTCTGCCAGATCCCGCTCGCCGACTACGCCCGTCAGAACAACACCGAGCGCTTCGTCATCCTGCAGATCGAATCGCCGGAAGCCCTCGAACAGGTCGAGGCCATCGCCGCCGTGCCCGGCTTCGACATGCTGCTCTTCGGTGCCGGCGACTTCAGCCACCGCATCGGCAAGCTCGGCCAGGCCACCGATCCGGAGGTCGTCGCCGCCCGCAAGCGCGTCGCCGCCGCCGCCCTCAACAACGGCAAGTTTGTCGCCGTCGCCTCGCTCTACGGTCAGAAGGACGAGGTCATGGCTGAGGGCAGTCTGGTGGTCACCCTCGGGGCCGATGTGCTCGCCCTTGGCGACGCCTTCCGGCAACTGGTCGGTGGCTTCCAGCCGCAGGCCGCCGCCGCGCGCGCGGAATCGGTCTACCGCTGAGCCTCCGGCCCGGCTTGAATCCAGCCCCGGAGAGGTTACATTAACCTTTCGCATGCGTTCCGTCTTCCGCCCCCTCCTCACCGGCTGCCTGGTGCTCGCCGCCTGCACGAACAGCACCGTGCCCAGCCCGGAACAGCTCGACGCCATCGAGCGCCAGGTGCGCGCCCAACACCAGGCAGACTACGCGGCGCTCGCGCGCCGACGCCAGTTAGGTGAACTCGACGCCGAATCCCATCGCGAGGCCGTCGCAGCCCTCGACAAGCGCGTGCGCAACGAGGTCGATACCCGGCTGTGGAGCCGTCACGCCCTGGCGCAGAGCGAATTGAAGGCGAACGACATCCCAACCCCCGACCGCCCCGTGTCCAATCCGGCGCCCGGCGTTGGCAGCATCCACAACAGTCTCTACAACAGTCAGCGCCAGACCGGCATGGGCAGCCAGCTCATGGGCAATTTCCTGCGCGACTCGGGCGGTGCCAACTTCAACAGCACCCGCGCCGGCACCGTTTACGATCCGCCATGAACTGGAATGCGGCCACGGCCGAGCGGCTGATGCGGGTCGCCGACACGGTCATCGCCGGCACCCGCCGCCGCCTGCCCGAACCGATCCGCCGCGCGGCCGAGGCCTGCGTCACCGAGACCGAACTCATGGCCGACTGCCTCGATGCGGAGGAGGCGATCGACGAGGATCTGCTAGGCCTGTTTGAAGGCTGCTCGCTGGCCGATGGCGAGCCGGAAATGCCCGGTCACCTGCCGCGCATCCGCCTCTTCCTCGACAACCTCTGGGACCATGCCGAGGGCGACATGAGCGTCTTCCGCGAGGAGGTGCGCATCACCTGGCTGCACGAACTCGGCCACTACCTCGGCCTCGACGAGGACCAGGTGGCGGCGCTCGGGCTGGCCTGATCAGCCGCGCACCTGGCCGTCGCCGTCGACGAGGTACTTGTAGCTGCACAGCTCGGCCAAGCCCATCGGCCCGCGCGCATGCAGCTTGTCGGTGCTGATGCCGATCTCCGCGCCGAAGCCGAACTCGCCGCCGTCGTTGAAGCGGGTGCTGGCGTTGTGCAGGACCACGGCGCTGTCGACCTCGTGCTGGAAGCGCTCGGCCGCCGCGCGATCGCGGGTGACAATGCTGTCGGTGTGGTGCGAGCCGTGGCGGTTGATGTGGGCGATGGCCTCGTCGAGGCCGGCCACGGTCTTCACCGCCAGCACCAACTCCAGGTACTCGGTGTCCCAGTCGCTTTCCAGCACCGGCACCGAGGGCACGCCGAGCAGACCGCGCGCGGCATCGTCGGCACGGATCTCCACGTGTGCTTCAGCGAGCCGGCGCCCCACCAGCGGGTAGAAGGCGGCCGCGGCGTCGCGGTGGACCAGCAGGGTTTCGAGGGCGTTGCAGACGCCGGGTTTCTGGCACTTGGAATTGACGACGATGTTGGCCGCCATCTCTAGGTCGGCATCGGCGTGCACGTAGACGTGGCAGACACCGTCGTAGTGCTTGATGACCGGCATGCGCGCGCAGGCCACCACCTTCTCGATCAGCCCCTTGCCGCCGCGCGGGATGATCAGGTCGAGGTACTGGTCCATGCGCGCCAGGTGCTCGACGCTGGCGCGGTCGGTGAACGGGATGAGCTGGACGCTGTGCGCCGGCAAACCCGCGCGTTCACCGCCGGCCTGCAGGGCCGCGGCGAGGGCGACGTTCGAATGAATCGCCTCACTGCCGCCGCGCAGCAGGGTGGCGTTGCCGGTCTTGAAGCAGAGCGAGGCGGCGTCGGTGGTGACGTTCGGCCGCGACTCGAAGATGATGCCGATGACACCGATCGGCACGCGCACCTTGCGCAGGCGCAGGCCGTTCGGGCGCGTCCACTCGGCGAGCTGCTCGCCGACCGGATCCGGCAGGGTCGCCACCTCGCGCACAGCGGCGGCGACGGCGGCCAGGCGCTTGGGATCGAGCGTCAGGCGGTCGATCATGGCGGAGCTGAGGCCGTTTTCGCGGGCGCGCGCCAGATCCTTGGCGTTGGCCTCGAGAATGGCCTCCTGGCGGGCCTCGATCTCGTCGGCCATGGCCAGCAGGATGGCGTTCTTCTGGGCCGTCGTCAGCTTAACCAGCTCATGGGCGGCCGCGCGTGCGCGCCGGCCCATTTCCAGAAGGGTCTGTTGGATTTCGGTGTCGGTCATGAAGCCAGCCAGCATAACGCGCGACGCGCGTTCATCCAGCGGAATGCGCCCCCGGCTTGCTGAACCAGGCCAGAAACTCGCGGTTGCCGTCGGTGCCCTGGATCGACGACTCGACCAGGCCGTGCCAGCGCAGTTCCGGACGGGCCTCGACAAAGGCCTGCAGGCGCGCGCAGGCCTTGGCGTGCAGGGCGGGGTCGCGGACGATGCCGCCGGCACCAATCTCTTCGCGACTGAGCTCAAACTGCGGCTTGACCAGCACCAGCGCCTGACCGCCCGGCTTGAGCGCCGCGATCGGCCCCGGCAGCACGAGGGTGAGCGAGATGAAGGAGACGTCGGCGACAATCAGGTCGATGGGCTCCGGCAGATCCTCCGGCTGCAGGTGGCGGACATTGAAGTTCTCGCGACAGACCACGCGCGGGTCGCTGCGCAGCTTCCAGACCATCTGATTGGTGCCAACATCGAAGGCATACACCCTTGCCGCGCCGCGCTGCAGCAGGCAGTCGGTGAAGCCACCGGTCGAGGCGCCGATGTCGAGGGCCACAAAACCGGTGACATCGAGGCCAAAGTGGTCGAGCGCGCCCTCGAGCTTGAGACCGCCGCGGCTGACGAAGCGCGGCGGCTGCCGCACGCGCAGGGCGGCGTCGCGCCGCACCAGCCAGCCGGGTTTGCTGACGACCTCCTCGCCGACCAGCACCTCACCGGCCATGATGAGGCGCTTGGCCTGCTCACGCGAGGGACAGAGCCCCCGCTCCACAAGGGCGAGGTCCAGGCGGATGCGGGCCATCAGGGGGCGCTGCTGACGGGTTCGATGATCTCGTCGCCCACCTCCAGGGTGACCCCGGCGGGGATCGAGGCGAGGTCGAGGTCGGCGACCGCCTCATCGGCCTCGACGGTGTCGGCGATGACAACGCGGGCAAGGATGGCGCTGTCGCGGCGGACCTCAAACTTGCGGCCCTTGGCGAGACCGGCCTTGGAGCCGGCATCGACGACGATGAAGCCCTGCTCGCGGACGACCGCCTTGAGCTTGGCGACCGGCTTGGCGGCGAGCACGCGCTGCTGCAGGGCGGTGAGGGTGTTGGTGTTGATGCCCTGGGCCTCGGCGGCGACCACGGTCTTCGGCACGGTCAGGCCGCCCCCGGGCAGGCCGCCGGCCATCAGGCCCGGTGTTTCCTCGGCGGCGGGGGTCGCGGCGACGGTGCCCGGCGCGGGCGGCGTGATCGTGGCGGCGGGAGGTGCGGACGGCAGTGCGGCGATGCCGACCGGCTTGGCGGCTTCTTCGGCGGCCTGGGCTTTTTTCAAATGTTCCAGCTCGCGTTTGGCGCCGCGCGCGGCCTGCTGCCCCTCCCAGGCCAGGTAGCCGGTGATGCCGAGCAGGATGAGGGTGAGGGCTTGGGCAAAATGAATCAGGCGCATGACGCGACGCTAGACGGAAAATGCAAAAACGGAAATGCAATTCCTCGCCCCTTGCGCCGGGGGCCATCCGTTTCACTATGAAGACAACAATGACCGAACTCGCACTTTTCCGACTGCCCGACGGACGGGCCTGGCTGGGAGCCGGGCCCTTCGAGGCGCTGGCAGTCCCACCGCCGGGCGGCGGCTGTTTTTACGTCAACGATTTCGACCTCAGTGATCCCCTGCCCTGGAAACGCCCGGCGCGCCTGATCGAGGTGACCGCCGAGGGCCTGGCCGCCGCCGCCGGCTGGAATGGTGCGCAACCGCCGCACATCAACTGGGCCAAGCCGGTGACCGAGTGGTTCAAGATGGCCTTCCGGCGCATCCGCCGCGAGGTGCTGGGCCGTCGCCTGGAAAAGATGGTGCCGGTGCTCACCGAGCGCGGCGAAATCGTCGCCGGCCACCCGGTGCGCCTGCTCGACAAGGTCCTCGCCGCGCCCCCCAACACTTGGGGTTACGCCTACGTGACCGAAACCCACGGCTTCCTCGGCGCGACGCCGGAACTGCTGCTGCGCCGTCAGGGACGGCAGGTCGAAACCATGGCCCTCGCCGGCACCGCCAAGCCCGGCCACCAGGCCGACTTCCTCAGCGACGTCAAGGAGATCGAGGAGCACGAGATCGTCGTCCGCTACCTCGAGGAACGCCTCAACGCCCTCGGTGCAACCACGCGTGAACCGCGCGGCACCTGCGAGGCCTCCGGTCTCGTGCACTTCCAAACCCGGCTCACGGTCGAACTGCCACAGCCGCTGCCCGCGGATGACCTCATTCGCCATCTGCACCCCACCCCCGCCGTCGGCTGCCTGCCGCGCGATGACACCTGGCTGGCGCGCCTGCGCGAGTACCGCCAGCAGCTGCAGGTGCCGGGCTTCTTCGGCGCCCCCTTCGGCTTCATCGAACCAGGCCCCGATGGCACCTGCCACATCGTCGTCGCCATCCGCGGCCTCGGCTGGAACGGTCGCGAAGCCCAGCTGCCCTCCGGCTGCGGCATCGTCAGCGGCAGCGCCTTCGATCACGAATGGCGCGAGCTGCGCCTGAAGCGCGAATCGGTGCTGCGCCTGCTCGGGGTGTAAGCCGGCGCAGATGCCTGGACCACGCTGACCGCGCCCCGCGGCGGCAGCTAAAATGCCTGGCATCTTGACTGACGCGACTGGCATCTGGCGCTCGGTCGCCCCGCGACGTGGATCTACCTCGTAATACGCGGCATATGCCGAACCGATATCGGCACATTAATTCATTGAAATTCAATTATTTAAGTAACGAATTGTTTAAAAATGCCTGGCATTTAGTGTGGCACGTGGGCACGCGCGCTCGGCCTGCTTGGAGTTTAGACCGGCGCTCAAGCGCGTGAACGGTGGTGGCGGCGGAGTTGTCGGAATCCGCCATGCGCGCCCTTCTTCTCTGCCTGCCCCTGCTGACCGGCGCCTGCCGCGCCGATTCGGAAGCCCTGGCCGCCGCCGCGCGCGCCCGACTGCCGGCGGATGACGACTTTGCCACCCGCCTCTGCCACACCGCCCTCGACCAGACCCGGCACCAGGTGCGCTACGGTGGCGCCTACGTGCGCATTGCCTATCCCGGCGGCGACGTGCCCGCCGACACCGGGGTCTGCACCGATGTGGTCATCCGCGGCCTGCGCGTGCTCGGTTTCGACCTGCAGCAGCTCGTGCACGAGGACATGCGCCGGAACTTCGCTGCCTACCCGAAGCAGTGGGGACTGAAGCAGCCCGACACGAACATCGACCACCGGCGCGTGCCCAACCTGCAGACGTTCTTTCGTCGCCGCGGCGCCGCCCTGCCGGTCAGTGACCCACCGGCCCGCTATCAGCCCGGCGATCTGATCACCTGCACGGTCGCCGGCCGGCTGCCCCACATCGCCATCGTCGTGCCAGCGCCGGACGGCGGCCCGGTGCCGTGGATCGTCCACAACATCGGCCAGGGCCCCAGGCTGGAGAACCGGCTGTTCGAATTCCCGCTCACCGGCCACTACCGCTGGCGTGGCGAGTGAAATGCAGCGCGATTGCGGTTGAAGCCGGGGCCGGTCCGGTGGACACGGTCCTGCCCATGAACACGCTCGTCATCCGCTCCCTGCTCACCGCGCTGGCGCGCCTGGGTGTAGCGGAGGTCTGTGTGGCGGCCGGCGCGCGCAACGCCCCGGTCATCGCCGCGCTGATCGAGAGCGAGGGCATCAAGCTGTGGAACTTCTTCGAGGAGCGCAGCGCCGCCTTCTTCGCCCTGGGCCGCATTCTCGCCGATCGCGCCCCAGTCGCGGTGCTGACCACCTCCGGCACGGCCGCCGCCGAATTGCTGCCGGCCGTCATTGAGGCGCACTACCAGGGCCTGCCGCTCGTGCTGGTCACCGCCGACCGCCCGCGCCGTTTCCGCGGCAGCGGCGCGCCCCAGGCGATCGAGCAGAAGGATCTGTTCGGGCCCTACACCTCGCCCTGCCTCGATGTCGAGGCCGGCGTCAGCCTGTCCTGGCCGACCCGCCTCAACGGCCGGCCCCTGCACATCAACCTCTGCCTCGAGGAGCCGCTCGACACCCGCCAGCCCGGCATCGATTTCCTCGCCCATCCCGGCCCGAAAGCGCCGAAGCCGCAGAAGCCACCTGCCTTCACCCTGCCGGCCCGGCCGACCGCGGTGCTCGCCGCCGGCCTCAGTCCGCAGGAGGCCGAAGCCGCCGCACCGGTGCTGGCCGCGCTGCGACTGCCGGTGTTTGCCGAAGCCACCGCCAATCTCTGGGGCGCCTGGCCCGGCCGGCCCGACCTGTCGGAGCTGCTGCACCCGGCCGATGACGCCGCCCTCTCCGGCCTACAGGCCGGGCACGTGC
>CANNUR010000011.1 GCA_947523045.1 uncultured Prosthecobacter sp. | reverse complement strand
GGCACGAGGGAGAGGTAGTGGGGGACTCCTCGGCGGAGTTGACGCGCTGCGTCGGCGAATGATTCGGGGCCAGTGCCCTCCCAGACCAGCCGGTCGAGCGCGGCCACCACCGAGCGGGTGAGGACCTGGAGCCCGGCTACGTGGTGAACAGGAAGGGATGTGAGCCACTGCCCGGGGCCGCCAAGGCGCGCGAGGGCAAGCTGGAGTGGCGCGCCAAGCTGCCGAAGACCGATGCGGAAAAGCAGGCGTCGGGTGACAAGTTTGTCTTCGCCCCCGACAGCGTGCACCCGCACCCGGAGACCGGCCACGAGCTCTACCTGCAGGCCGTGGCCCGCTCGCTCGGTCCGATCGAGGCCGCTTCCGCCAAGCCGGGTGCGCACGCCCTGGCCGCGCCGCTCAAGGCCGACAACTACGAGCGCGCGGCGCTGGTGCCGATCCGGGCGTCGATGGTCAGCGCCGGGTTCCGTCGCCTCGACCCGCAGACGGACGCCTTTGGCAAGCGCTGGGCCAACCGCCTGACCTCCCTGCATCAGGCGGTGAAGCCCGGCGAGGCGCTGAGCTTCCGCTTCAAGGGCACGCGCTGCGCGATCTACGACGTCATCGGTCCCGACAGCGGTCAGGTGACCGTGACGCTCGATGACCAGCCGCCGCGCGTGGTGCCGCGTTTCGACGCCTATGGCACCTACCACCGCCTGAGCAGCTTCGTGGTGGGCACCGACCTGGCCGACACCGTGCACACGGTGCGCATCGAGCTGCATCCGGAGTCGCCCGACAAGGCCAAGATCCTCGCCCAGCGCCAGCAGACGATCGACAAGCCCGAGCGCTTTGCCGGCACTGCCTTCCACCCCGGCGCGCTGCTGCTGGTCGGTGAAATCGTGGAGTGAGGGGTCTGCCCGAAAGTACGGGAAGGATTCGCTGGAGCCGGGGGCAGCGACCCCGGTGATTCCTGATGAGGCGTAGGCGCGCTGGCCACAGCGCGGTGTTGGGTTGGCGGTGCCTCAATCCCGCCCGAGCACCGTCTGCAGGGCGAGCCGGTGCTCCTCGAAGGCCGCCTCGTCGAGCTTGCGCGGCACGGTGACGAGCGGTTCGAAGATGACCTTCACCCGCGAGAAGGGCAGGGGCAGCAGGAAGGCATCCCAGGTCTTGAAGCGCAGGGCGCGGCGGTATTCCACCCGTACCGGCACGATGGCACCGCCGGTGAGCTGGGCGAGCTTGAGCAGGCCCGGCTGCAGCTCGTAGCACGGGCCGCGCGGACCGTCGGGCGTGATGCCGACATCGCGTCCCTCCTTGACCTTTTCCGCCAGCAGGATGAGGGCGCCGAGGCCCTTCTGCGGCTTCGAGCTGGAGCCGCGCGCGGCTTCAAAGCCGAACTCGGCGCAGGCATCGGCGATGATCTGGCCATCGCCGCTCGGGCTCGACAGAATGGCGCCGGGGATGTGGGCGAACCAGCGGTCGTGGATGTAGGGGATGACGAACATCCGGTTGTGCCAGAAGGCCCAGATCCAGCCCGGGCGGCCCCTCGCAAAGGCGCCGGCGCGGTCCTCGACCTCGAAGCGCAGCGTGGTCCCGATGGCACGGATCAGCCAGGCGACGACTTTGCCGAGGTTGCGGATGCGGATTTTGGCCATGAACCGTCACCCTGAAACGGCGCAGGGCGGGATTCAACTGGGATTCGGGTTTGTGGCTTGACTCCGAAATGGCCCATGAGGAGGATGCCGGCATGCATCTCAAAAAGACTCGGAGGCTGGGCTGGGCGGCAGGCTGGTTCCTGCTGGCCGGACCGGTTTTGGCGACAGAGCCCGTCACCGTCGAGGTCGGCGGACGATCGCTGTTGATCCCTGCGCCCGAAGGCTTTGAGCGGTCGGACCGGGTTCTGCCGCTGTATGATGAAGTCAACGAGGCCATGTTGCCGCCAACCAACCGTCGTTTGGCTTCGTTCGCCCCGCCGGAAGTCGTCGCCAAGCTGCGCGCCGGGGAGATTGAGGAGGCCGCCCGGCATTTTGCCCTGCAATCGACGAAACAGCTCGAGTCTCAGGAAATCAGCGAGCGCGCCTTTCAAGACGCACGCTCGGCCATGAAGAAGGAAATGGAAGGGCTGCGGGCCAAGCTGGATGAGGAAACTCAGAAGTTGATCGCTTCGGGCAAGGCGAAGATCGCCGAGCAGCAGGGAGTCGACCTTGACCTCTCGGTGAGCGACACCGCCGTGCTGGGCTTTTTTGAAGATAACGAGATGGCCCTTGGCTTCACCCTGGCCATGAATGTAAACATGCCCAAGGGGCGCTCGCGCCAGGTTTGCGCCGCCGTGGTGGCACCCGTGAACGGTCGCATGGTGAATTTTTACGCCTACTCCGCCTACACCAGCGCCGCGGACCGCCAGTGGGCCGAGACGGCGGCACGGGCGTGGAAAAATGCCGCCTTGGCGGCCAATCCGCGCGTGCCGGGTTCGGTACTGGACGGATTTGACTTGGGCAGTGTGGGTCGTTCCGCGCTCTTTGGCGGAATCGCGGGATTGGCGATTGGCCTCGTCCAGTGGCTGCGCAAGAGGCGCAGCCGGCCGGTGGCCTGAAGCGGCCTCACTTCGCTTCCGCGAGCACGCGCTGGATGTCGGCGGCCTGCTGGTCGGTCGAGGCCTGCACGTCCTTCCAGACAATCTTGCCGTCCTTGACCAGGAAGGCCTGGCGGGCGGCGAGGGTCATCGTGCCGCGCTCCAGGCGCTTGACGCCGAAGGCATCGACGATCTTGCCTTCAGGGTCTGCGATGAGGTCGTAGGGGAGGGTGAAATCGGCGCGGAATTTTTTCTGCGCTTCCGGCTTGTCGAAGGAGACACCGAGCACCTGCACGCCCTGCTTGCTCAGGTCGGCAAAGGCATCGCGCAGCGAGCAGGCTTGCTTCGTGCAGCCCGGGGTGTTCGCCTTCGGATAGAAGAACACCACGGTCGGTCCCTTGGCGTAGACCTCGCTGAATTTCACCAGCTTGCCGTCCTGGTTCGGACCGGCGACATCGGGTGCGGGCAGGCTGACTTTTTCGCCCTGGCCGGCGTGCAGGCTGACGGCGAGGAGGAGGGAGGCGAAGAGATTGGCGAGTTTCATGGCGTGTTTCCATGAAACGTGCCGGGCCGCGCTTTATTCCGTCGCTCCGTCATTTTCCGGCAGCGGTCGCAGCCGCACCCAGGTGGCGCCCCAGCCGCCGGACAGCGCTCCGGCGGGCCAGGCCCAATCGATCACGTCCTCGAGCTGGGCCAGCCGGGCGTGCACGCCCTGGCGCAGGGCGCCCGTGCCCTTGCCGTGGATGACGCGCACCTCCTGGAGGCCGAGTCGGCGGCATTCGCGAAAGTACTCCTCGAGCAGGCTGCCGACCTCGTTCGGCCGGAAGGCATGCAGGTCGAGCTCGTTCGTGATCGGCAGCGGCACGGGTTCTTCGTCCATGCGCCAGCCTGCACGCAAATCCGTGGTCCGGCGACCTTGACTCCAGGCAAATTGAGCAAATCCTGCGCGGGTGAGTCGCTCCCCCTCCGCCGGACCCGGCATCGCCCTGCCGACGGCAGTGGCGGTGGTGGTGGCCAACATGGTCGGCACGGGGGTGTTCACCAGCCTCGGCTTCCAGGTGGGCGACCTGCCTTCGGGCTTTGTCCTGCTGCTGCTGTGGGGGGTGGGCGGCCTGTGCGCCTTCTGCGGCGCGCTGGCCTACGGCGAACTCGCCGCGGCGCTGCCGCGCTCGGGGGGCGAGTACCATTTTCTCTCGCGCACCCTGCATCCGGCGGTGGGATTCATGGCCGGCTGGCTGTCAGCCACCGCGGGCTTCGCCGCGCCGATCGCCCTGGCCGCGATGGCTTTCGGTCGGTACTTCAGCAGCGTCTTCCCGCAGGTGCCCGCCACGGTGCTGTCGCTCGGTGCCGTGATCGCCGTGGCGCTCATCCACGCTTCCGGCCTGCGCGCTGCCGAGCGCTTCCAAAACATCGCCACCTGGATGAAGGTGGTCCTCATCCTGTTTTTCATCGGCGCGGGCCTGCTGCTGGGCCAAAGTCAGGGCGCCCGCTTCACGCCGGCGCCTGGCGACCTCGATCTGGTGACGAGCACACCGTTTGCGGTCAGCCTGGTTTACGTCATGTATGCCTATGCTGGCTGGAACGCCACCACCTACATCGTCGGCGAAGTGCGCGACCCCAGGCGCAATGTGCCGCTGTCGGTGGCCCTCGGCACCCTGCTGGTCACCGCGCTCTACCTGGCACTCAATGCCGTCTTCCTGCATGCGGCACCGATGGCCGAGCTCGAAGGCCGGGTCGAGGTGGGGCATGTGGTGGCGTTGCGACTCTTCGGCGAAAGCGGTGGCGGACTCATGAGTGGACTGATCTGCCTGGGTCTGGTGTCCAGCCTGAGTGCGATGACCTGGGTCGGGCCGCGCGTGACAATGACCATGGGCCAGGACGTGCGCTTGCTGGCACCCTTGGCGTACTGTGACCGCCATGGCATTCCCCGTCGCGCGTTGCTGCTGCAGACCGTGCTGGTCGCCGTCCTGCTGCTCACCTCAACCTTTGAGAACGTGCTCACCTACGTGCAGTTCAGCCTGCAGCTCTGTTCTTTCCTGACCGTGCTCGGCATGATGATCCTGCGCCGCACCCGCCCCGACCTGCCGCGGCCCGTTCGCTGCTGGGGGTACCCGCTCACACCGTTGCTCTTCCTCGGCATCAGCCTGTGGATGTTGGCCTACGTCTTGCTGCAGAGACCCTGGGAATCCCTGGCGGGACTGGCGACCCTCGCCTCCGGCTTGCTGGTTTACCTGGCATCGCCTCCCAAGCGGATCCGGGACCCGCATTCCTGACTTGCAGACAAAACGCAGAATTGGGTAGACTTCGAAATAAATGAGCAAAACTGAAGTCACACGCCGCGCCTTTCTGGCGTCTGCGGTCGCCAGTCTGGCTGCCACGGCGGCTGGGGCGAGGAGCACACCGCCGCGCCAGGGCGTGCCGCTGCGCCTGGAGCCGCTGCCTTTCGACTACGGCGCGCTGCAGCCCTGCTTCAGCGCCGCCAGCCTTCGCCGGCACTACGAGATCCATCACGCCGAGCAGTTGCAGGCGCTGAGTCAGACACTCCTCGAGCAGCGCATGGAGGTGGCCAGCGTCGTGTCGCTCATGCCAGGCATGGATCGCCTGGCCCAACCGTCGCGCCAGGTGTCCAGCCTGCCGCTTGGACGGATGGTCAGTCAGGGGCTGTCCAGGCAGCCGCCCGAGCCGCTTCCGGCCAAGGCAGTGCGAATCATTCGTCAGGCCGGCGGGGGTCATGTCAATCACACCGTCTTTTGGCGCTGCTTATGCCCCCCTGGCAGTGGTCCTTCGGGACCGAGGGCCGAACTGGCGCGCGCCATCCGCGAGGACTTTGGCAGCGTCACCACCTTCCGCCGCGTTTTCAAGGAGGCGGCGATGGCACAGCAAGGTTCGGGCTGGGCTTGGCTGGTGTACCGACAGGACCGCAGCCTGGTCGTCAGCACGACAGCCAACGAGGACAATCCGCTGATGAAGGATCACGTGCCTTGGCATTTGGCCGGCCGGCCGATCCTCGCCCTGGATCTTTGGGAGCACAGCTACTGCGAGACCCATGGCGGCGATCGCGAGCGTTACATCGACACGTGGTGGGAGGTGGTCAATTGGAACTTCGTCGACCGCGCCTACCAGATCGTTTCGCACACCTGACACCGGCGCTTTTCGCTGGCGCCACCCGTCGGATGCGGCGTTGATGGCGCTGCCATGAAACGCCTGCTCGCTTGCCTGCTGAGTCTTGCCTCCACCATTGAGGGCGCCGCGCCGCCCGATGCCCAGGCGCGGTTCCTCGCCGGGCTGCCGGTGGAGACCACCGAGTTGGAACCGCTCGCCCGCGAGGCCGCCTGGCAGCAGCATGCCGCCGAGTGTCATCGTGCCTGGATCGACGTCGAAGACCGCCAGCTCGCCCATCTCCATCCCTGGATGGCAGCCACCCACCCCGAGGCCTATCGGGATGCCGCCCCGGTCTTCTACCTGTTCAGCGGCCCCGACTTCCTCTATGCCAACGCCTTTTTCCCCGAGGCCAGCGACTACATCCTGTGCGGTCGCGAACCGGTTGGCAGCCTGCCGAACGCCGCCACCCTGACGCCGGCGGCGCGCGCGACCGCCCTCGCGGGGCTGCGCACCGCCCTCAACGCCAGCCTCAGCTACAGCTTCTTCATCACCGCCGACATGAAGAAGGATTTGGTCGACACCGAGCTCGCCGGCACCCTGCCGGTACTGTACTTCTTCCTCGCCCGCACCGGCTGCCGGATCACCGGGGCGGAGCTGGTCCAGCTCGGGGCCGACGGCCAGCTCAGCACGGGCACGACAAAGACCCCGGGGGTGAGGATCCGCTTCACCGGCCCGCGCGGCCGCGCGCAGACGCTGTGGTACTTCACCACCGACCTGTCCGACTGGGGTGCCAAGGCCAATCCCGCCTTCCTGGCGTTCTGCCGTCGCCAGGGCCAGGGCAACGCCCTGGTCAAGGCCGCCTCCTACCTGATGCACCTCGATTCCTTCGGCACGGCCCGCAACTTCCTGCTCGGCAATGTCCGCCACCTCGTCCAGGACGACAGCGGCATCCCGTACCGGTATTTCAAGCCTGACCGCTGGACCCTGCGCCTGCACGGCAACTATCCTGGTCCGATCGAGATCTTCCAGCAGCATTTCCAGGCCGACCTTGATGCTGCCTTCAAGGCCGGCTCCTCGGGGCCGCTGCCCTTCGGCTTCGGCTACCAGTGGCGGCCTCCGGTCTCCTCCCTCATCTTTGCCAGCTCGACCCCGACCATCCCGCGCGCCATCCCGGTCGATGAGGAATGATCCCGGCCGCCGCGACGGGCGTAAGAAAGCCCACGCGGCCAGCTTTCGTTTGACTGCCTCCGCCAAACCTCTCTCTTAACCCTCCCATGACACCCGAAGACGCCCAAGCCCAGCTCGACCAGCACGTCCGCGAAACCCTCGAATGGCATTTCTCGCCGGAGACCGGCTGCCCGTTCTGGCTCGACTGGGCGAAAAAGAACTTCGACCCGCGCGGCAAGGTCAACAGCTACGCCGACATCATCACCCACTTCCCGCACTTCCAGGACGAGTGGCTGCGCGACCTCCAGCCCGAGGTCTGGGTGCCTGCCGCCTTCAAGGGCAAGCCCTACAACATCTTTGAGACCGGCGGCACCACCGGCATGCCCAAGCAGCGCATTGGCTGGAACGACTTCCGCGTCGATTACGAGGAGTTCAGCCACAAGCTCGATGACAAGCACTTCCCGCCCGGCCAGGCCTGGATCATGGTCGGCCCGACCGGCCCGCGCCGCCTGCGCCTTGCCGTCGAGCACCTCGCCAACTACCGCGGCAGTTCCTGTTACTTCGTCGATCTCGACCCGCGCTTCGTGAAGAAGCTCATCTCGAACAAGCAGTTCGACGTCGCCCGCCAGTACATGGACCACGTCGTCGACCAGGCCGTGCTGCTGCTGAAGAACCGCAAGATCTCGGCGATCTTCACCACGCCGAAGCTGCTGGAAGCGCTCGCCGAAAAGGTCGACCTCTACGACGCCGGCATCCGCGGCTGCTTCGTCGGCGGCACGACGATGACCCCGCAGTACGTGCGCTTCATCGTCGAGGAAGTCCTGGAAAACCGCATCGGCTTCTACCCGACCTATGGCAACACCCTCATGGGCCTGGCCGCCAGCGTGCCGCTGCAGCCCGAGGACCAGTTCTCGATCACCTACTACGCCCCGCAGCCGCGTGCCGTGCTGCGTGTCGTCAACCCGAACGAGACCAGCCAGGTCGTCGACTACGACACCTGGGGCCGCGTCGAACTGACCACGCTGACCAAGGAATTCTTCATGCCGCGCTTCCTCGAGCGCGACGAAGCCCTGCGCCGCAAGCCGCGCGCTCCGTATGCCTGGGACGGCGTCGCCGACGTCCGCCCCTTTGGCGCCATGGAGAAGACCATCGTCGAAGGCGTGTATTGATCCGCCCCACGGAAGGCAGGGCGCTCGGTCCCAGCACGCCGTTTTCCCCCACACCCCGGCCCAACGGCCGGGGTGTTTGGTTGTTGGGGGCGTATCAGGCGAAGCGCTGATGAGGCCGATGTGCGCAGAGTTCAGAGGCCCAGATCTCCGCCTCACCGGTGAAATCTGCGAAATCTGTGGATTCACTGGGTTGGAGTGATCCCTGCCTGTTCGGGTCCGCCGATGACGCGACGGGATTTGACGGTCCGCAGATTTCGCAGATTTCAGAAGCTCAGCGCATCTGCAGTTCCAACAAGGGTTTTTGGAGGGCCCCTCAGCGTTCCAGCAGCCAGGCGAGCAGGGCGAGGAAGTCGGCTTCGGGGATCGTCTGGGCGAAGACGGGTGGCATGAGGGAGACGGGTTGAACCTCATCCTTGGCGAGGTCGGTTTTGGCGACACGGGTTTCGCGGCCGGTGGCGTCGGCGAGGACCAGCACCTGGCCGGCCTCGGCCTTGAGGAAGCCGCTGAGGGTGCTGCCGTCCTTGAGGGTGAGCAGGTGCAGGTGGAAGTGGGCGTCGACGTTGCGGTTGGGATCGAGGATGTCCTCGCACAGACGCGCGGCACCGCGCGTGCCAATGCCGTCGAGCTGCGGTCCCAGCAGGCCGCCCTGGCCGCCGATCTGGTGGCAGGCGGCGCAATGGGTTTGGAACACCTGGGCTCCGGCGGCGGCATTGGGTTTGTCGGCGGCGAAGGCGGTCGTGCGTGCGGCGATGAGGACGTCGAGTTGCTGCTGCTGCTCAGGTGACATCGCCCGTGGCGGCGGCGCGGGCTGGGGCGGCAGGTAGGGCGCCAGGCGGTCGCGCAGCGACACCGGTGCCTGCCGTCGCAGCAGCACGGCAAGTCGTTCCAGTTCGGCGCGGATTTCGGCTTCGCGGGCAAACCCCTCCAGATCGACCATGGCCGGCTCCAGGCGGGTCAGGCCAAGCCAGGCGTAAGCCTTGCCGGCATCGCCATCGACGATTTCCAGTCGCACGAGCTGCCCCGCGTGGGCGCTGAGATCGAGGCTGGTGCGCTGGGCGGTGTCGCTGCGCGGCGGGTAGGCGCGGGCCAGCTCGCGACCGCTGTCGGCGGCGACGACGCGCACGAGGTTTTTGTCGTGGGCCGGCGTGTTGGGCGGGCCGCGGTGGCCGTTGATCCACAGGCTCAATTTCGCCGGGGCGGCGAAGGTGACTGATTGCAGGGTGCCGGTGCGACTCTCCTCGGCCCCGCCGCCCTGGCCCAGGCTTTGCAGCACCTGCGCCTCGGTGCCATCGGCGCAGGGGCGCGGTCGCAGCGACCAGACCGGTGCGGGGCCAGCCTGCGGCAACGGCGTCCAACCGCTCTGGTGTTTGGCGGCTTCGGCCAGCCGTGCTTCAGCCAGTTCCCGGGCCCAGGCCAGCAGTTCAGGGGGGGCATCGAGGCCGCGTTCGCCCAGGCCGTCGACGAGCGCCTGCAGTCGCACCAGCGGCTGGCCACCCGCGCGACGGGCGCGGTCGAGGGCGGCCGACAGCGTCTCGGGCCGGCCGTGGCGGGCAAGATGTTTCCAGCGTTCCGGAGGCGATTCCAGCGTCAGCGATCCCAGCAGGAAGGCGGAGGCTTCCGCTGTCGGGACCGACTGCATGACGGACATAAACCAGGGCTTCTCCGTGATCGGTTTTAGTCCGGTCATCAAGGGGTGATCGTGGCGGAACCAGGGCTGGGCGAGCCAGTCGCGTAGCAGGACTTTCAGGGCGTGGACATAATGGCTGTCGCCCTGGAGCTGGGGTTCCTCGGGCGGCGGCTCGACCAGATGATCACAGAGTTCGATCAGGCGTTCGACCGTCCAGAGCCGCCACTCGTCCACCTGATCCGGTTCGTGATCGGGGATCTGATTGAAGAAATCGGGTCGGTTCTGCAGGACCTGCACGGCGGCACGACCGGCGGCGCTGCCGCGGAAGTCGAAGATGATCCCCAGGGCCCAGCGCTCCCAGGGATGCAGCTTTTCCTGGGCACCGAGGATCTGCGTGGCATGGGCCATGAGCAGGCCGCCCAGCTCGTCGTCCCGATCCTCCACCCACCAACCGCCCGTGTGCAGGTGGCGCAGCACGCTCGCCACGGCAAAGCGTTCGCCCAAGTACGACAAGGCCCACAGCGTGTAAGCGAGGCGCAGGTCGGTTTTCCGCCACTCCAAGCGCAGGGCTTTGAAGTCGTGGGGTGCGCTGCCCATATAGCCTTCGGGCCGGGCATCGCCTACCGGGGTGAAGACAGGGAAGGGGCTGTCATCGGCGAAGACCCGGCCGAAGTCGGCCAGCCAGCTTGTGTCGCCGCGGCGGCGCACCTCCTGCAACGCGAGATGGCGTCGCGTCAGGTTCGGGCTGCCCATTTCATCGGCGATTTGCTTGGGCGACAGGCGGGTGAAATCGACGCTGTCCTGGCGCGGCACGTCCTTCTTCACCACCCGCCAGATGCGCCCGCGGTGGCGGTCGCGCCCGGGATGATCGAGCGGCACCTCGTAGTGGCCGATGATGCGGTTGTAGAAGTCGGCGACGTACAGCGCGTGATCGGGTCCGAGCTGGAGATCGACGGGCCGGAACCAGGGGTCCTCGCTGACGATGAAGTCCGGCTGTTCGTTCGCCTTCGGCGTGCTGCCGGTGAAGGTCACGCGGTCGCGATTGACGCGCGAGGTGACGACGTTGCCGACGAGCACCTGATTGTCCCAGTCCGGACCCCAGACGCCGCCATCGAGGTAGACGATGCCGCAGATGCCGGTGCTGCCGTGGGTGTGCTCGCACATGACCGGTGCGAAGCCGAGGCCGTCATGGGGTTTGCCAAAGCTCGGGTAATGGGCGCCGCGGATCAGCTGATAGACCGGCGAGCTGTGGCAGTCGGCGCTGTACAGGTGGCCGTAGCGATCCCAGGCCAAACCAAAAGGATTCACCTGGCCGCGCGTCCAGACCTCGACCGCCGACCCGTCGGGCTTGAAGCGGAAGACGTTGCCGCTGTGCAGTTCCAGGGCCGCAGAAGAAACAGGGTCCACAGATTTTTCAGAAGGGGAATGCAGGGCCGCAGATTTCGCAGATTTTTCAGAGGAGGTTGTGGGGTCCGCCGAGGGTCCAGAGGGTCTTTTCTCATCTGCGAAATCTGCGGACCCGGCTTTTGCTGCATCTGCGGACGCCGGTCGGCGGACGCGGAAGGTGGAGGTGTTGTTGAAGCCGTGCGTGGCATAGACCCAGCCGTCGAGGCCGAGCCGGAAGCTGCTGCACATGCCGTGGGTGTCCTTTTCATAACCGAGCGGCCCGAACAGGATCTCGCGGACGTCGGCCTTGTCGTCGCCGTCGGTGTCGGCGAAGTACCACAGGTTCGGAATGCTCCAGGCAATGCAGCCGGCCTTGTGCTCCGGTTTGTGCCAGGGCAGCACGCCGGTGGGAATGTTGAGGCCATCGGCGAAGACGGTGACCTTGTCGGCCCGGCCGTCGCCGTCGCGGTCCTCGAGAATCTTGATGGCGTCGCGACTGTCCTTGACCCGCGTGCCCTGGTCGTCGGCCCAGCGGCTTTTGTCGGCGCTGTAGGGATACTCGGCCGTGCTGCTGACCCAGAGCCGGCCGCGGCTGTCGAAGGCGAGGTTGATCGGCTTGTCGATCATCGGTTCGCTGGCGAAGAGCTGGATCTCGAAGCCCTCGGGCACGGTCAACTTGGCCAACTCCTCCGTGGGCGACAGCGCCTCGGTCTCGCGCACGAGGCGGGTGTCGGCGGCGCGGCTGCTGGCGAGCAGGCCGAACAGGAGCAGGAGGTGACGCATGGGGCGAGGCTGGCAGAACGGCGGCGTTTTGCCAAGCGGGAAGCCGTGCCCGGCAATGTCCGCGGCTGGCGGTGCGTAGGTTTCCGATGCGCCCGCTCCTTTTGCTCCCGATCCTTGCGGCGGCCCTGCCGCTGGCTGCCGCCACCGACATCGGTTCACGACGTGAACTCTTTGTCGACGACTTCCTCATCGAGCGATTGAGCGGTGGCGCGCAGCAGCGGCTGCATCATCCCGAGCCGAAGGAGGTGGTGCTGGTGCATGACGCGCCCTGGGAGGGCAGCGGCAGTGGCTACCACAGCGTCTTTGAGGATGGCGGCACGTTCCGCATGTACTACAAGGCCTGGCAGTTGATCGTGACTCCCGAGGGCAAGGTCAACACCGGGGCGCACCCGCTGTTCTGCTGCTATGCCGAGAGCGACGACGGCATCCACTGGCGCAAGCCGGAGCTGGGCCTGCATGAGTTTCGCGGCTCGAAGGCGAACAACATCGTCATCCCGCATGGGCCGATGGGCCAGGTCAACCCGGACGGCGGTCATCCGGCGGTGTTCAAGGACGAGAACCCGGCGGCGCCCGCGGCCGCCCGTTACAAGGCCATCGTCCGTTCCAACAAGCCGCACGGCCTGCTGGCGCTGAAGTCGGCCGACGGCCTGAACTGGTCGCCGATGGCCGACGCCCCGGTCATCACCGAGGGTGCCTTTGACTCGCAGAACCTCGCTTTCTGGGATGCGCACCACGGCGTGTATCGTGCGTATTGGCGCTACTTCACCGGCGGGGTCACCGAGGAGAAGAACTGGAAACCGACCGGCGATCGCGCGATCCGCACCGCCACCTCCAAGGATTTTCTGCACTGGGACAACGTCGAAGACCTGCGCTACACCGACTCGCCCGCGGAGCAGCTGTACACGAACCAGGTCAAGCCCTACGCGCGGGCGCCGCATCTGCTGATCGGTTTCCCAACCCGCTACGTCGAGCGCGGCTGGTCGAGCAGCATGCGCGCGCTACCCGAGCGCGAGCACCGCGAGTCGCGGTCGAAGGCGAGCGACCGCTACGGCATGGCGATCACCGAGGGCCTGTTCATGGCGAGTCGCGACGGCGTCACCTTCAAGCGCTGGAACGAGGCCTTTCTCCGCCCCGGTCCCGAGCGGCCGGGCACGTGGAACTACGGCCACCAGTATGCCGCCTGGCATCCGGTGGTGACGAAGTCGGCGCTGGAGGGCGCGCCCGATGAGCTGTCGTTCTACACCACCGAGAGTTACTGGACCGGCGACAGCAGCGCGGTGCGTCGCTACAGCCTGCGGCTCGACGGCTTTGTTTCGATCCAGGCCCCGCTCAGCGGCGGTGAGCTGTTGACGCGGCCGCTGACCTTCACGGGCAAAACCCTGCTCATGAACTTCGCCAGTTCCGCTGCCGGCGGCGTGCGTGTGGAGATCCAGGATGCCGATGGCAAGCCACTGCCGGGCTACACCCTGGACGAGGCCGAGGAGCAGTTTGGCGATGCCATCGAGCGACCGATGGTTTGGAAAAACGGCAGCGATGTTTCCGCGTTGGCCGGGCGGACGGTGCGGCTGCGGTTGGTGCTGCGCGACGCGGATGTGTACGCCCTGCAGTTTCGGTGAGTGAGGCGGCTTCCCGCCTGTCTCAGCGCTTGCGGGGCGGGCCGCCGCGCTTGGGTTTGCCGTAGGTGACCGGCTTGGCCTTGGCGGGGGGCGCCTCACCGCTCTCCCGCGCCTTTAGCTCGCGGATCTGGTCGCGCAGCAGGGCGGCGCGTTCGAACTCGAGCTTGGTCGCCGCCTCGGCCATTTCGGCCTCGAGTTCGCGAATGACTTCGGTGACCTCGAAATCGCCGCCGCCTTCGCGCACGACGCTCTCCTCGACCTCGCGCGCCTTGCCGAGAATCTGCAGGCTCTCCTGCACGGCGCGGCGCACGGTCTGCGGGGTGATGCCGTGCTTGGCGTTGTGCTCCATCTGCACCTGGCGACGTCGACCGCTGACCGCGAGCAGGGCCTGGATGCTGCGCGTCTGCAGGTCGGCGAACAGGACGACCTCGCCGTTGACGTGGCGGGCGGCGCGACCGGCGGTCTGGATGAGCGAGGTTTCGCTGCGCAGGAAGCCCTCCTTGTCGGCGTCGAGGATGCACACCAGGCTGACCTCCGGCAGGTCGAGCCCCTCGCGCAGCAGGTTGATGCCAACCAGCACATCGCAGTCGCCGCGGCGCAGGCTGCGCAGGATCTCGACGCGCTCGATGGCGTCGATGTCGCTGTGCAGGTAGCGCACGCGCAGGTCGAGGTTGCGCAGGTAGTCGGTCAGATCTTCTGCCGTGCGCTTGGTCAGGGTGGTGACCAGCACGCGTTCGCCCTTCTCGATGCGCTGGCGGCAGAGCTCGATGGTTTCATCGATCTGCCCTTCCAGCGGTTTGACGGTGATGATGGGGTCGAGCAGGCCGGTGGGACGGATCACCTGTTCGACGACCAGCGAGCGGCCGCGCGTGGTGACGTCGAACTGGTCCACCGGCTGGGCCGAGCCGCTGACGCGCACGAGCGGCGCGGCGGTGGGGCCGGACTCGGCGCGCACCTGCGGGATGTAGCTGGTGTTGCCAACGACGCTGTTTTCCAGTTCGAAGCGGGCGGGCGTGGCGCTGACGTAGACGAGCTGGCCCACCTTCTCCATGAATTCGGGGAACTTCAGCGGCCGGTTGTCGAGCGCGCTCGGCAGGCGGAAGCCGTGCTCGACGAGCACGGTCTTGCGCGAGCGGTCGCCCTCGTACATGCCGCCGATCTGCGGCAGGGTGGCGTGGCTCTCGTCGATGAAGACGAGCGGCGGTGTGTCGAAGAAATCGAGCAGCGTGCCCGGGGTCGCCCCCGGCTCGCGGCCGGTGAGATGGCGGCTGTAGTTTTCGATGCCCTGGCAGAAGCCCATCTCCTGCATCATCTCGATGTCGTGCTCGGTGCGCATCTTCAGGCGCTGGGCCTCGAGCAGCTTGCCCTCCTTCTCAAACCAGGCGACCCGTTCCTCCATCTCCGCGCGGATCTTGACGACCGCCTTGCGCAGCTTGTCGCCCGGCGTAACGAATTGTTTGGCAGGAAAGAGCGTGTAGCTGGGCAGCTTCAGGGTCACCCGGCCGGTGAGGGCGTCGACAACGCTCAGCCGGTCGATCTCGTCGCCAAAGAACTCGATGCGGATCGCCTCGCTCTCCAGGTAGGCGGGAATGATTTCAACGACATCGCCGCGGGCGCGGAAGCAGCCGCGCTTGAGCTGGATGTCGTTGCGCTCGTAGAGCATGTCGACCAGGCGCGCCAGCAGGGTCTCGCGCGACAGGGTCTGGCCGGTGTGCAGGGGCAGCATCATGCCCTCGTAATCCTCGGGCGAGCCGAGGCCGTAGATGCAGGAGACGCTGGCGACGACGATGACATCGCGGCGGGTGATGAGGGCGCCCATCGACGACAGGCGCAGGCGCTCGATCTCGTCGTTGATGCTGCTGTCCTTCTCGATGTAGGTGTCGGTGCGCGGGATGTAGGCCTCGGGCTGGTAGTAATCGAAGTAGCTGACGAAGTACTCGACCGCGTTGTTCGGGAAGAAGTTTTTGAACTCCGAGTACAGCTGGGCCGCCAGCGTCTTGTTGTGCGAGAACACCAGGGCGGGTCGGCCGGCCTCGGCGATGACGTTGGCCATCGTGAAGGTCTTGCCCGAGCCGGTGACGCCGAGCAGGGTTTGGTGCCGGTTGCCCGCCGCCAGCGATTTCACCAGCTTGGCGATCGCCTGCGCCTGATCGCCGCGCGGATGGAACTCGGGGCTGAGCTGGAACGGGGACATGCCAAGTTCATGCCCGTGGCCGGCGGTCGGGTCAAGCTGCGTCAGGGGCACGAAAGCCCGTCGGCCTGCGTTAACGGCGGATGGTTGAGGTCTCGGGCATGACCGCGGGTTTGGCCTCGGTGAACCCGCCTACGGTCCGGTGCAGGCGCACTCGCCAAAGTGCGGGGCTTGAGCGCGCAGGGGGATGTTCTTGCCACCCTCTCGTTCTGGCGAAAGAAGCCCAAGAACCGGCAAATTTTTCGCATCCACATCTGAAAAGTTGGCGTATGTTCACCGCCTTTTTGTGACACCTTCATCCCCTGCGGCTGCCATTTCGAATGACACCGCCCTGCACGAGCACTTCGTGCAGACCCTGGGGCATTTGGCGAATCTGACCGGCGTTCCTTTTGATCGCATGCGTGCCAGTCAGGGGCTGCACAACGCCGCACGCGGGGCCGGCGAACCGCTGGAAAGGCTTTGCCTGGCGGCTGGCGAGGCCGGGTTGCGGTTGACGCCAGTGCGCCTGTCCCTTGCCGATGCCATCTGGCGGGCCAGTGATGCCCTGCCGTTGGTCGTCTGGTGTGCGCCGGAACAGCGCTGGCTGGTGCTGCGCAAGCATGGCTTCTTTCGCGCCCGCGTCGCCTCGCCGGAGCAGCCAACCGAGACCGAAACCCTGGGGCGCGTTCAGCTGGCGCATCGGCTCGGCATGGAGGAGGCGAGCGATTTGGCCGATTTTGGCGTTGTCGCTCCGGCCCTGCCGATGCAGGGATTGGCCACCGACCGTCATCATGGCCACGGCGGCGAAGTTTCGCCGGTGCGGCGGTTCCTCGCCCTGATGCGACCCGAGCGGCAGGACATCGGCTCGGTGGTCATCTTCAGTCTGGTCACCGGTTTCCTGTATCTGGCGTTGCCGTTGGCCGTGAATGCCCTGGTCAGCAACCTCGCCTTCGGCGGCCAAACGGGTCCGCTTTGGACGGCCCTGCTGGTCATGGCCTTTGCCCTGACCCTGGCCCTGATGCTGTCGGCGATGATCCGCGCCATGCAGTATTACCTGGTCGAGATCATCCAGCGCCGACTGTTCGTCCGGCTGGCGGCGGACCTGTCGCACCGCCTGCCGCGGGTGCGCGCCGCCGCGCTCGACGGCATGCATGCGCCGGAACTGGTCAACCGCTTCCTCGACGTGGTCACCATTCAGAAAAGCACGGCGCTCATGCTGCTCGACGGCATCAACATCGTGCTCGGCATGGTCGTCGGCATGACCGTGCTCGGCCTGTATCACCCCTACCTGCTCGGCTTCGTGCTGCTGCTGCTCGGTCTGCTGCTCGGCACCATGCTGGTGTTTGGCCGCGGCGCGGTGCGCACCAGCGTGGCCGAATCGATGGCCAAGTATGAGGTGGTTGGCTGGCTGGAGGAACTCGCCCGCTACCCGCGCCTGTTCAAGGGTCCCGGGGGTTACCGCATCGCCGCCGACCGCGCCGACGAACTGACCCGCCGCTACCTGGAGAACCGCCGCGGCCACTTCCGCGTGCTGTTCCGCCAGATCGCCGGCCTGCTGGTCATGGAGGTGGTCGCCAGCGCCGCCCTGCTCATCGTCGGTGGCTGGCTGGTCATCAGTCAGGAACTCACCCTCGGCCAGCTCGTCGCCAGCGAACTCATCGTCGGCACCATCGTCGCTTCGCTGTCGAAGCTCGGCAAAAAGTTCGAGGCCTGGTACGATGCCATGGCGGCGATGGACAAACTCGGGCACTTGGTCGATCTGCCGGTCGAACGCGAGGATGGCGAGTTCCCGCCGGCGAAACCCCAGGGGGCGCGCCTCGAGGTCAGCGGCCTCGCCTACACCTACCCCCACGGCGTCTCGGTCTTCACCGGCCTGGCCTTCACCGCCGAACCCGGCGAACGGGTCGCCCTCACCGGCAATCAGGGCAGCGGCTCGAGCACCCTGCTCGACATCCTGCACGGCGGCCGCGAGCCGACCGACGGCTTCATCCGCCTCGATGGCCTCGACCTGCGCAGCTGGTACCTCGAAGCCCTGCGCGAACAGGTGGCCTTGGTCCGCCCCGACGACATCTTCCAGGGCAGCGTGGTCGAAAACGTCCGCTTGGGCAACATGTCGATCACGCTCGACGAGGTCACCGCGGCGCTCGACAAGGTCGGCCTGCTGCGCGAGCTGCTCGAACTGCCCGAGGGGGTCAACACCCCGCTCATCACCGGCGGCCTGCCGCTGTCGAGTCGCCAGCGCATCCGCCTCGTGCTGGCGCGCGCCCTCGTCGCCCACCCGCGCCTGCTGCTGCTCGACGAGGTCTTCGACGGACTCGATGAGGCCAGCCTGGCCGAACTCTGCGATCTCATCCTCGATCCGGTCCAGCCTTGGACCGTGCTCGTTGCCACCCGCGATCCGGCGGTCATCTCCCGCTGCCGGCGCGTGCTCGACCTCGGCCGTCTCGCCGCCGTCCACTCCAGCCTGCCATGAGTCCGTCGCCCACCCTCGAACTGAGCGGTCGCCTGCCCTGCCTGGCGCTGGCGGGCAGTTCACGTTTCAGTCGCCTGCTGGCGCGCCTGCTCGCGGTCGCCTTCGTGCTGATCGTCTTCGGCGTCTTCCTGCTGCCCTGGCAGCAAAACGTGCCCGGCACCGGTCGGGTCATCGCCTTCGATCCGCTCGAGCGCCGGGTCAGTGTCGAGGCGCCGGTCTCCGGTCGCGTGCGCAAGCTGCACGTCGTCGAAGGTCAGCGGGTGAAGAAGGGCGACATCCTCGTCGAGATCCAGGACAACGATCCCAACCTCATTGCCAACCTGCGCCTGCAGCGCGATGCCGCGCTCGCCCGCCGCGCCGCCGCCAAGCAGCGCGTCGAGGATCTGACCCAGCAGGCGGCGGAGATGGAGCTGGCCAAGACCCAGGCGCTCGATGCCGCGCGCCAGCGCATCGCCGCGGAAAAGATCACCGCCGAGACTGCCGAACTCAACCACCAGCGCACCGTGGTGCTGGCCGAAAAGGGCCTCGTCTCCACGCGCGACCTCGAGCTTGCCACCCTGGCGCGCGACAGTTCCGCCGCCAACCTCGCCGCCGCCGAGGCGACCCTGACCCGCACCGAGCGCGAAATGGAGGCCTCCATCTCCAACATCCGCGCCAACCGTGGTACCGCCCAGGGCGATGTCGCCGCCGCCGAGCGCGAGATGGCCGCCATCGAGTCGCAGATCAGCCAGAACCTGCAGCAGGTGATTGAATCGCCGCGCGATGGCATCGTGCTCAGCGTCAGCGCCAATGACGGCACCTACCTGCGCCCCGGCTCGCCGATCTGCGTCGTCATCCCGGAGACCGAGAGTCGCTTTGTCGAACTGCTGCTCAACGGCAATGACATGCCGCTGGTGCATGCGCGCCAGGTCCACGAGGACGGCACGATCACCGAGGGCAGCCCGGTGCGCCTGCAGTTCGAGGGCTGGCCGGCCGTGCAGTTCATCGGCTGGCCCAGCGTCGCCGTCGGCACCTTCGGCGGCGAGGTCATCTTCGTCGATGCCACCGACAACGGCCTGGGCCGCTTCCGCGTCGTCGTCGCGCCCAAGCCCGATGTCATCGTCCGCAACGGGGTCGAGCGCATCGAACCCTGGCCCGGCAACCGCTGGCTGCGCCAGGGCGTGCGCGCCAAGGGTTGGGTGCTGCTCCAGCAGGTGCCGCTGTGGAAGGAAATCTGGCGCCAGCTGAACGGCTTCCCGCCGGTGGTGGCCGATGCCGAACCCAAGGAACCCAAAACCTGAGATGCGCGCGCTGCTCCTGTTCCTGCTGCTGCTCGTGCGCCTGCCGGCGGCCGACAAGCCGCTCGCCCTCGACGAGGTGCTCGATTCCGTGCGCGGTTCCTACCCGCCCTACCTCGCCGCGCTCATTGAGATGGACATCGCCAACGGACGTGTCCGCCAGGCCTCCGGCGCCTTCGATCTCACCTTCGGCGCCGGTGTCAGTGCCGTGCCCTCCGGCTATTACGACGGCCGCACCGGCGATGCCGTGCTCGAGCAGGCCCTGCCCTTCTGGGGCGGCAGCGTCTTCGGCGGCTACCGCCTGAGCAGCGGCTTCCTGCCCAACTACAACAAGGACCGCACCCAGCGCGATGGCGATGCCATCCTCGGCTTCAAGCTCAACCTGCTGCGCGATGGCACCATCGACCGCCGCCGCGCCCAGCTCTACCAGGCCCGCGTCGATCAGGAACTCGCCGACCCGATCATCCTGCGCCAGTACCTCGACTTCCTGCGCGCCGCCTCGATCTCCTACTGGAACTGGCTCGCCGCCGGCCACCGCTGGCGCCTCGCCGAGGAACTGCTGCGGGTCGCCAAGGACCGCGACGTCGCCATCGCCGAGCAGGCGGAGCGCGGCGCCGTGGCACCCATTGTGCGCCTCGACAACGAGCGCCTCGTCGTCAGCCGCGAGATCGGCGTCGTCCAGGCCCAGCGCCGCTTCGAGGCCGCCGCCATCGAGCTCTCGCTCTTCCATCGCAACGCCGACGACGAACCGATTCTCAACGGCCGCCAGCGCCTGCCCGCCGTCTTCCCGGAACCGGCCGCGCCTTCCAGCGAGCGGCTTGAGGCCGATGTCGCCAAGGCCCTGATCTTCCGCCCGGAGATCCGCCGCATCGATCTCAACCTGCAGAAGGCCGACATCGACCGCCGACTCGCCAAAAACAACCTGCTGCCCAACCTCGATGTCACCCTGCAGGCCAACCAGGCGGCCGGGCCGCGCACCCAGAAGGACATGGAGCGACTCGAGATGGAGGCGAAGCTGCAGTTCAGCGTGCCGCTGCAGCGCAATGAGGCCAAGGGCCGACTGCAGACGATCGAGGCGATGATGAGCCGGCTGCAGACCGAGCGCGGCTTCGCCCGCGACCGCATCCGCGCCGACGTGCGCGACGCCCTGTCTGCGGTCGAGGCCGCCCACCGGCAGATTGGCCGCGCCCAGCGCAACGTCGAGCTCGCCGTCCAGCTCGAGCAGGCCGAGGCGGTCAAGTTTGAGCAGGGCGCCGCCGACCTCTTCGCCCTGCAGATCCGCGAGCAGGCGACCTTTGACGCCCGTCAGCTCGAGGTCGAGGCGCATGCGGAATTCTTGCGCGCGCTTGCCAACCACCGCGCCGCAGTCGCCGCCGATGCCCCGGCCTCGCTCGCGCGATGAGCTTACTTGCGGCCGACGTACACAAAGGCCGGCGGCAGGTTGCCCCAGACGACGCGACTGGTTTCGACCCCCGGCAGGAGATCGTGCAGCAGCGCGCGGAAGCGGCGACCGCCGGTCATCAGGTGAAAGCCGTAGTAGGCGAAGGTGGCGAAACGGCCGCCGGGCTTGAGGTGCGGCAGCACGTTGCCGAGGATCGCCTGCTGCAGGCCCGGCGGGAAGGCCGTCCAAGGCAGGCCGCTGACAATGACGTCGAAGGGCTCGCGCTCCGCCAGGTAGGCGCTGAAATCGAACTCCTGGGCGCCGCCGGTCTCGAAGCGCTGGCCGGGGAAGCGGCCGCGCAGCGAGTCGACAAAGGCCTGGTTCAATTCGATGCCCAGGTACTCGCAGCCGTGCGGCATGCTGTCGAGGATGGCGCCCGTGAAGGCCCCCGTGCCGGGCCCAAGCTCGAGCACGTGGGCGGCACGGCCGACCTGGGCGCTCTCCATCATGCGCCGCGCCAGGGCCGGGCTCGACGGTGCCACCGCGCCCACCGTCTTCCAGTTGCGGAAAACTTCTTGAAAAAAGGTGTCGGCGGGCATGAAAGCAAAAGCTACGCGAGTTGCCGCCGCGCGCGAACGTTTTTCCTCTGCCACCGTCCAAGTTCCCATGCCCCCACCCCGTCGTTTGGTCCTCCTGCTGCCCCTGCTGCTGCTCGCCGCCTGCCAGGCGCCCTCGACCTACAAGATCACCCTCAAGGACGGCCGTGAATACCTCTGCCTCGGTGCGCCGAGCTACCAGAAAAAGACCGGCTACTACCGCTACCGCACCCTCAAGGATCGCGACGCCATGCTGCGCGCCGACGAAGTGCTCGCCATCCAGGAGCAGGGTTCATGAAGCGGCCGCTCGTTCTCGCCTCCGCCTCCCCCCGCCGCGTCCAGCTCCTGCGCGAGGCCGGCCACGCCTTCGAAGTGCTCGCCCCGCACGGGGTCGAGGAAGCCCATGATCCCGCCCTGACCCCGGAGGCGCTCACCGTCGAAAACGCCCGCCGCAAGGCGGTCGCCATCGCCGCCCAACGGCCCGAGGCCCTCGTACTCGGCGCCGACACCCTCGTCTATGTCGACGGCCTGCCGCTCGGCAAGCCCGCCGACCTTGAGGAGGCCGCCGCCATGCTGCGCAAGTTGTCGGGTCGCGCCCACGAGGTCTGCACCGGGGTCTTCCTCGCCTGGGACGCCGGCCGCGCCGGCCGCGGTTTCCATGTCGTCACCGAGGTGATCTTCAAGACCCTCAGCGACGCCGACATCGCCGCCTACCACGCCCGCGTCGATCCGCTCGACAAGGCCGGCGCCTACGGCATCCAGGAACACGGCGACCGCATCATCGCCGGCCACGAAGGCTCCTGGACGAACGTCATGGGCCTGCCCATGGAACGGCTCGCGGAGGAGTTGGGGGAAGAAGGGAAAAGGGAGAAGGAATAAGGAAAAGGTAGGGCCCCGCTGCGTCGGGGCCGAAGCCAACCGCGCCAGCGCCCTCGGAGTGCGGCAGGCTCCTGCCGCTTTCCTCCAGCCAGCCCTGCTGGCGCTCTTCCGCCCCCGACACTTTTGCCCGCTTCATCCAGAAGGCCATACCGCAGAGGTCGGAAAGGGGCTCGTCCGGCAGAGAATCTCACGCCAAGGCGCAAAGGCGCCAAGAAGGTCGCGGCCTATTCAGACTTTTGCGTCTTGGCGCCTTGGCGTGAATCCCTCTCTGCGTCCCCACCGATCTCTGCGGTGCTCAACTGGCCTGGGGTTTGGAGGGAGCGCGGGCACTCTTCTCGCTTCATCCGGAGGGAGCACCGCAGAGGGACCACGAATGGCACGAAGATCCCGAAGGGATCCAACCTGAAACTTGGAACTCCCGCCCCCTCGCTCCGCTTCCCCCCAACCCAGTTCCAACCACGACCCCCAGCCACCCGGGTCTGCCAGAGCTCCAGAGGACTGGAGCACTCCAGGGCCGCTGGCGCGGCGTGCCAGGCTCGCACGAAGGGGGGCATGAAACTTGGAACCTGAAACTTGGAACTTTTCCTCCTGCCACTTTTTTCACTGCGTGCTGGTCGGGTGGGCGCGGGTCTTGTACAGTGCGACCATGACTCCCTCGCCGGAACGCTACGAGAAGCTGGGTGCCTTTTATCTGGGGCGCGAGTACGATCTGGAAAACAAGGCGCTGCGCGAGGACCTCGTCCTCTATGACTCGCGTGATCTCGTCACCCACGGGGTCGTGCTCGGCATGACCGGCTCGGGCAAGACCGGCCTCTGCCTCGCCCTGCTCGAGGAGGCGGCGATCGATGGCATCCCGGTCATCGCCATCGATCCGAAGGGCGACATCGGCAACGCCCTGCTGACCTTTCCCAACCTCAGCGCCGGGGAGTTCCGGCCGTGGATCAGCGAGGAGGAGGCGCGGCGCAAGGGGCTCGATCCCGACGCCTTTGCCGAGGCCCAGGCTGGCCTCTGGCGCAAGGGCCTGGCCGACTGGGGCCAGGATGCCGCGCGCATCCGCTCGCTGCGCGAGAAGACCGACATGGCCATCTACACCCCCGGCAGCAGCGCCGGCCTGCCGGTGTCGATCCTCGGCTCGCTCGACTGCCCGCCGCCGGCGGTGCTCGACGATGCCGAGCTGCTCGCGGAGCGACTCGAAAGCACGGCCTCCTCCCTGCTCGGCCTCATCGGCATCGAGGCCGACCCGGTGCAGTCGCCCGAGCACATCCTGCTCTGCCAGCTGTTCGCCCATCACTGGCGCGCCGGTCGCGGCCTGACCCTGGCCGACCTCGTGCGCGAGATCCAGCAGCCGCCCCTGCGCACGATCGGCGTCGTCGATCTCGAAACCTTCCTGCCCGAGGCCAAGCGCAGCGCCCTGGCCATGCGCCTCAACAGCCTGCTCGCCTCGCCCGGCTTCGCCGCCTGGCTCGAAGGCGAGCCGCTCGACATCCAGCGCCTGATGTACGGCAGCGATGGCCGGCCGCGCGTCAGCATCTTCAACATCGCCCACCTCGGCGATGCCGAGCGCATGTTCTTCGTCTCGCTCCTGCTCAACCAGCTGCTCGGCTGGATGCGCACCCAGCAGGGCACCACCTCCCTGCGCGCGCTCTTTTACATGGACGAGATCTTCGGCTACCTGCCGCCCTCGGCCATGCCGCCGTCGAAAAAGCCGATGATGACCCTGCTCAAGCAGGCGCGTGCCTTTGGTCTCGGCCTGCTGCTGGCCACCCAGAATCCGGTCGACCTCGATTACAAGGCGCTGTCGAACATCGGCACCTGGTGGATCGGCCGGCTGCAGACCGAGCGCGACAAGGCCCGCCTGCTCGACGGCCTGGCCGGTGCCGCCGGCGGCTTTGATCGCAAGCAGTTGGAAGACACCATCGCCGGCCTCGGCAACCGCGTCTTCCTCATGCACAACGTCCACGAGCACGGCCCGGTGGTCTTCCACGTGCGCTGGATCCTCAGCTACCTCAGCGGCCCGCTGGCGCGCGACCAGATCCGCCGCCTCATGGAGCCGCGGCGCACCGCCGCCGCGGCTGCGCCCGCCGTCGCCGAGGACCACGGCTTCCTGCCGCCCAGCGCCAGCGCCGCGCCAGCGACCGGCAGCGCGCTCAAGCCGACCCTGCCCGAGGGCGCCGTCGAACGCTTCCTGCCCACCGACCTCGATCCCGCCGGACTCTGCTACGTGCCCGCCCTGCTGCGCAGCGCCGTCGTCGGCTTCGAGGACGCCCGCCGCAAGATCAGCGGCAGCGCCCGGGTGACCCTCGTGCATCCGATCGAGGGCGACCGCGTGCTCTGGGATCAGTTCATCGACCTGCCACGCCACGCCGATCCGGCCGCGTGGGCCACCCAGCCGGTCGCCGGTGCCCGCTTCGCCGAACTGCCGGCGGCCGCCCTGAAAGCCTCGACCTACACCGCCATCGCGCGTGATCTGGTCGACTGGGTGCATGCCAACCATCGCGAGGAGGTGCACTTCAGCCCGGCGCTCGGGGTGGCTTCCAATCCCGGCGAGAGCGCGGCGGAGTTCCGCATCCGCGTCGGCCAGGTCGCCCGCGAGGCGCGCGATGCCGCCGTCGAGGAGTTGCGCGCGAAGACGGCGAAGGCGGCGAAGACCCTCGAAGACCGCGCCGCCCGCGCCCAGGCCAAGGTCGATGCCCAGCAGGCCCAGGCCACCAGCGCCAAGGTCGCCACCGCCGTGTCGATCGGCCGCAGCCTGCTCGGCGCCTTCCTCGGTCGCAAGAGCTCCGCCGCCTCCCTCCTGCGCGCCGGCACCGTCACCGGCGCCACCCGCGTCATGCGCGAGTCGCAGGACGTCGCCGCCGCCCAGGCCGAATTGCAGCGCGTGCACGAGGACCTGCAGGCGCTCGAACGCCAGCTCGAGACCGACACCGCCGCCCTCGCCACCCGCTTCGATCCCGCCGCCCTCGACCTCGAAACCCTCCGCCTCGCCCCCACCAAGGCCCGCATCCGCGCGGAGTCCGTCGGCATCCTGTGGATGGCGGGAGAGCAGAGGGCGTAGAGCGGAGGGCGTAGAGCGGAGAGGGTAGGGCCCCGCTGCGTCGGGGCCGAAGCTGGGCGGCTGCACCGCGGGAGTTGGGAGATCGGAGATGGAAGATCGGCCCCCGACCGCGCGCAGCGCCATGGACTGCGGCAGCCTGCTGCCGCTTTCCTCCAGCCAGCCCTGCTGGCGCTCTGCCGTCCCCGACACTTTTGCCCGCTTCATCCAGAAGGCCATACCGCAGAGGTCGGAAAGGGGCTCGTCCGGCAGAGAATCTCACGCCAAGGCGCAAAGGCGCCAAGAAGGTCGCGGCCTATTCAGACTTTTGCGTCTTGGCGCCTTGGCGTGAATCCCTCTCTGCGTCCCCACCGATCTCTGCGGTGCTCAACTGGCCTGGGGTTTGGAGGGAGCGCGGGCACTCTTCTCGCTTCATCCGGAGGGAGCACCGCAGAGGGACCACGAATGGCACGAAGATCCCGAAGGGATCCAACCTGAAACTTGAAACTCCCGTCTCTCCCCCTCGTCTGGCCTTCACCCGAAACTCGGAAGCCCCGCCGATTCCACCGCAGGGAATCCGTTTCAGCCGCCAAGGAACGCAAGGGTCACAAAGATAG
This sequence comes from uncultured Prosthecobacter sp., assembly GCA_947523045.1. GTDB lineage: Bacteria > Verrucomicrobiota > Verrucomicrobiia > Verrucomicrobiales > Verrucomicrobiaceae > Prosthecobacter. Next base: position 1,539 of record CANNUR010000011.1, on the reverse strand, counting down.
CGTCCCCAGCGCTCTTTTGCGGCCAAGAACCGCGAATTCGCCGGAAAAGACCTCAGGGTACCCGGAAAACCGGCGGTTTTGGGCAGGAACCCATCCTGGTGCGCCCACGAAACCGACAGATTTGGGCGGGCACCCATCTTGCCATGCCCATGAATCTGCCAGACATGCCCGAGTACCCATCTTGGTGTGCCCGCCAATCTGCCAGACATGCCAGGGCGACAAGCTTGTAGTGCCGGCAAATCTGGCAGACATGCCGGGGTAGCAAGCTTGGTGTGCCCGTGAATCTGGCAGACATGCCGGGGTAGCAAGCTTGGTGTGCCCGTAAATCTGGCAGACATGCCGGGGTAGCAAGCTTGTAGTGCCGGCAAATCTGCCAGACATGCCGGGGTAACAAGCTTGTAGTGCCGGCAAATCTGCCAGACATGCCGGGGTAGCAAGCTTGGTGTGCCCGTAAATCTGGCAGACATGCCGGGGTGACAAGCTTGGTGTGCCCGCATGTCTGGCAGACATGGGCAGGGTACAAGCCAGGTTGACGGGCAAAATCACCGATTTGAGGCCAAAATGACCTCGGATTTGAGACCAGAAGGCTCTTCTTGAGACGAAAACCGGTCATATCTGCGAAGACCCGCCTGTTTCGGCGCCTTCAGGTGATAAAAAATAAAGGCAAGGCCCGCCAGACGGCGTCCGAGGCAGGGCAGGGGCACCCTCAGGCGACCGCAGGTCCTGCGCGGCCGGCGGGGAGATCGCCCCCGCATCGGCGACGCTCCCTCGCTCCGCTTCCCCCCAACTTCAGTTCCACCCACCAACACCCAACCACCCGGGTTTGCCAGAGCTCCAGAGGACTGGAGCACTCCAGGGCCGCTGGCGCGGCGATCCAGGCCACGGCGTCCCCAGCGGCCTACGGAAGACCCGGAACGCACGGAAGTTCCAGAAGGGAGCACCGCAGAGGTCGGAAGAGGCCACTCACACAGAGGATCGCACGCCAAGGCGCGAAGGCGCCAAGAAGGCCAGGCTTGCTTCAGACCTTTGCGTCTTGCGTGAGTCCTTTTCTGCGTCCCCACCGATCTCTGCGGTGCTGCACTGGCTCGAGGGTTTGGGGGGGAGTGTGGGCTCTGGGGCGACTCTCGTTTGCCGCAGAGGGGCGGAGAGGCTGAGGGGTCGGTTTTACTTGACGGGAATTCTCGGGTGGAAGATCGTCCCTTTATGCAGGCATTTCAGGGGCAAAGTTTACCCTTCCGAGTATTATCCACGCCAAGCCTCTATGTGTCCAAGCCCTTCTGGCGCAAGGGTTGAATGATACGTTCACTATATAAAGACTGATGAGAGACAATGTACCACAATCGCCCGAGTCTGCGGCTACTGACACCTCAGTCGTAACAGAGGCTGTCTCACGCAGTCACAAAGAAGTTATGCCGTCTGCAAGCGTCTTCCTCACTCAAGCGCTGGATCAGTACTGCCACGAACTAGTGTAGTCCGTCAAGCAGACTGTAAATTATTGAGTTTGATCCTTCCGCGTTTCACTTTTTCGAGAATGTCCGA
>CANNUR010000010.1 GCA_947523045.1 uncultured Prosthecobacter sp. | reverse complement strand
CTGAGCGGCAGCAGGCCGGACATCGAGCCGAGGTTGAGGATCGAGGCGGGGACCTGCTTGTCGACGAAGTAGCGACCGAACACCTGGCAGGCGAGGAAGACGCCCTTGGTGTTGATGGCCATGATCCGGTCGTACTCGTCCTCGCTGATGTCGAGGAAGGGCGTGGCGGAATTGACGCCGGCGCCGTTGACGAGGATCTGGCAGCCGCCGGAGCGCTCGATCACCTGGGCGAGCAGGGCTTCGAGGTCGGCCTTGCGGGCGGCATCGGCGGCGACGAAATAACCACGGCCACCAGCGGCGTGAATGGCTTCCAAACGCTTGTCCGCCTTGGCGGGGTCGCGACCGACCAGCACCACCTCGGCGCCGGCGGCGGCAAAGCCTTCGGCGATGGCGCCGCAGAGTTCACCAGTGCCGCCGATGACAACGGCGGTCTGGCCCTGGAGGGAGAAGAGGTCGGTGGGGGATGGCATGGTGAAAAAGGAGGGAACGCCAAGAGAGCAAGGGAAGCGCGGCTGTCGAACAAAGAACGCGGCCGGACCGGCGGTGCGTGCGCGCGGCGATGCACCTGCGACTGACCGAAACCCGCCTCAGGCGAGGATCTCGCGCACGACATGGCCGTGCACGTCGGTGAGACGGAAGTCGCGCCCGGCGTGACGGAAGGTCAGGCGCTCATGGTCGAGCCCGAGCAGGTGCAGGATCGTGGCATGCAGGTCGTGCATGTGCACCTTGCCCTCGACGGCCTGGAAACCAATGTCATCGGTAGCACCGTAAGCGAACCCGGCCTTCACGCCGCCGCCGGCCAGCCAGACGGTGAACCCGCCCGGGTTGTGGTCGCGACCGGTGCCGTTGCTCTGCGAGTAGGGCGTGCGGCCGAACTCACCGCCCCACCAGACGAGGGTGTCCTCGAGCAGGCCGCGCTGCTTGAGATCCTGCAGCAGGCCGGCGATCGGCTTGTCCACCGCCGCGGCATGGTCCGCGTGCTTGGGCATGTTGCTGTGCTGATCCCAGGCCGGGTTGTTGGAGTTGTCGCCGTAGTTGACCTGGATGTAGCGCACGCCCTGCTCGGCCAGGCGACGCGCCATCAGGCACTGGCGACCGTAGTTGTCGGTGGCCTTGTCGCCGATGCCATAGAGCTTGAGGGTGGCCTCGGATTCCTGCGCGAGGTCGAGGGCATCCGGCGCGCGCTGCTGCATGCGCCAGGCGAGTTCGTAACTCTCCAGCACCGCCTCGATCTCCGTGTCGCCCGGCCGCGCTTGGCGACGGCCGAGAGCGCCGAGCAGTTCATACTGGCGGCGCTGCTGCTCGGGGGTCCAGACGCTGTTGGCGATGTTCTTGATGCCGGATTGCGCGGCCGGAATGCCGCTGCGACCGACCGGCGTGCCTTGGAACACGGCGGGCAGGAAGGCGTTGCCGTAGTTGCGCGGCCCGCCGTTGCCAAGGCTCGGGCTGATGGTGACAAAGCCGGGCAGGTTTTCGTTTTCCGAACCCAATCCGTACATCACCCAGGAGCCCATGCTCGGACGGATGAAGCTGGTGGTGCCGGTGTGCAGGAAGAGGGTGGCCGGTCCATGCGCCACGCCCTCGGTGTGCATGCCATGCAGGAAGCAGAGGTCGTCGACGTGCTGGTTGATGTGCGGGAACAGGCCGGAGGCCCAGCGACCCGTCTCGCCGTGCTGGGAATAGTCCCAGAGCGATTTCATCAGCTTCTGCGGCGCGCCCTTGCCGGTCTTGGCGACCGTGCGCGGATCCGCCAGGTCGAGCGTCTTTTGGTCGTCGCGCTGCAGACGCGGTTTGTAATCGAAGGAGTCCACCTGGCTGACCCCGCCCTGCATGAACAGGAAGATCACGCGCTTGGCGCGCGGCAGCAGGTGCGGACCCGGCAGGGCAGCGCGGGCACCGGTCAACGCCGAGGCGGCCAGCCAGCCGAAACCACAGCCGGTGCTTTGCAGGAAGGAACGACGCGAAGCCAACATGGCAGAGAAAAACGCCGCTGAAGGGGGCGGTTTATCTCGCAACGCGGTGCTTTACCAGGAACGCCATGCTGGGGAAAAACCCCTGCGCTGTCCCTGAGCCCGCCCTCGGGCGAGAGCGCCTACGTGGGAGGCAGGCCGTGCAGCCGCCAGTTCCCGGTCGCCAGCAGCCGTTGCAGGCCCTCGCGGCCCGTTTCCAGCAGGCGCAGCGCCTCCTCCTGTTCTGCGGGCGCGAGCGGAACCACCGGTGCGACAAAACTGCGACAGGCCTGAGCCAGACTGAGCGCGATGAGATCATCGCCCCACCCTTCCCCCGCCGCCACGGGGCCAAGGCAAAACACCTGCGCCTGCGCGCCGATCGCCAGCGAGCGCAGGCTCGGGCCCTCGCTGGCGACCGACTGCCAGCGTGTGCCGGCATGCGCGGGTTCATCGCCGGGAAACAACCAGCAGCCGCTGACCGCCGCCGGCAAAGAACTTGGCAGCGGCGCGTTCTCCGGTCGCAGCACGAGGGCGGGCACGGCCTCGACAGGCGGTTCGCGCAGGACACGGTAGGCCCATTCCCAGCCCGGCACCCGCGCGACGGCCGCTGTCAATCCGGCCTGACGCAGCACCGTCTCCCAGGCGGTTGCCTGCCAGACGAGATCGGTCGCCAGCACGAGCCATTCCGGGGCCTCGGCCACGGCCTGCACCGCCTCGGCGATCGCCTGCGCCAGCGGCGCCACCTCGGCGCTGCCGGCACGCAAACGGCCCTGGATTTCCCGCTGGCCGCGCGGCCCGAGCACCAACGCGCTGTAGCGACCGCTGGCCGGATCGCCAGGACCGACAACACTGACCCAAACCGTGCCGGCGAGTTCGGGTCGCTCACGCAGCGCGGCCGCCACTTCCCAAAGCTCGACCCGACGCTGGTGCTCCAGCAGGTTCATGCGCCGGAGGTCGGCCTCCAACTCGCGCACCAGATCGGAGGGCGCGCGGCGACCGTGGCGATGGCGCAGCGCCGCCACCCGCGAGGGCGGCGGCAGGCGACGCAGGGTCGTGGTCAAACGATCCTGCAGGGTCTCCTGCAGCAGAAAGCGCAGCTCGGCGTCGTCGATCTCGGTGTCGAGTCGCCCCCAGGCCTGCCGCAGGTGCGACTGCGCCGCGGTCCAGGCTTCCTCGTCACGCAGGAAGGGCAGGCCGCGCAAACTGGCGCGCAGGGCGCGGGCAAAATTCACCACGTTGTCCACCGACCCCGGTCGCACCGCCAGCAGGCGGCCGAGACTGCCCAGCAACTGATGCCGGAAGGCCAGCCGCGTGGCGGCATCGAGCAGCTCGTATTGCTTTTTCACCTGATGGGCCTGCGCACGTTTGGCCACCCAGCCGAGCGCAGCCAAAGGATACTGTAAGACCACACCCGCCGACCTCAGCACGGCCCAGTCGGGGTCCTCAGCCACAACCTCGCGCAAGTGCCGCAGCGCCGGATCTTCCGCATCCAGCCACTGGCGCGCCGTTTCCGCCCCGTTGGGTGTGCTGGGGGGATCACCGGGAAAGGGCAAATCATCGAGTCGCACCCGCCAGGCGACCGGCGGCGCCAACCCGGCCTCGGCCAATCGCCAGGCCGCCGCCCGAACGCGCTGCTGCAGCGACTCCGGCAAACGCGGTGGCAGCAGGTGCAGGGCCAGGACTTCCAGGCGCGCGGCTGCGGCCGGCTCGCCCTGCAGGCGCCAGGCCGCGGCGGCATCGAGCAGCAGGACCGTGTCCTCGAAACGCGGCAGCGCACCGGCCGGCCGCGCGTCGCGGCGCATTTGCCAGGCGGTGAGCAGCCAGTCGGCCAGCGACGCCTCGGGCTTCGCCCAGGCATGGCGCACGAGGTCGGCCACGGCATCGGCCAGCCAGCGGGCCAGCCGCGCCGGCTCAACGGTCTGCCAGGGCGCAGTGGTGAAGTTGGCGAGATCGAAGGCGCGCCCCGGCTTCCAGCCGCTCGGAGCGAGGGCCTGCAATTGCCGCAACTGTTGCAGAGCTTCATCGGCGGACGGCTCCACCGACAGGACACGGCGGCCCAGCCAGTGCGCCAGCGCGGTCTCCGGCGCGGCCGGCAGGGCGGCCAGCGCACGCGCCAGTTCGGCCCGGGTCTCCGGCTTCAATTTCGCGACGGGCAGCGCTGGCAGCAGGGCCAGGGCCGCCGAAGCGACGCTGGGTTCGCGCGCGCGCAGAGCACGCAAGGCGAGGGCCGCCGCGTCTTCGCGACTGCCGGCCGGGGGCGGACCGCCGGAGAGCAGGCGACGCCAGAGCAGCCAGTCGGGGCGCGCGCCGTGGCGGGCATCGGCTTCCTTCCAGATGCCAGCCGGTCGCGCCCCACCCGAGCCGGCCGTCGGCAGGGCACGCACGAGTTCACCGAGCGGAAGCAGCGGAGGGGTCGAACGACGCGGACCGGGGCGCATGTCGGTCAGGAATCAGGCGCGCCTCACTGCAGCGGCTTGCCCTTCGTCTCCGGTGCCAGCCAGACGATGGCGACGCCGATGAAGTAGACCGAGCAGAGCGCGATGTAGGCATTGGCCGAGGAGGTCGCGCCATTGCTGCCGAACAGGCCGACAAGATTGGCGAGCTGGAGCGCACCGACGGCGGCGATGATGCGGCCGACATTGAAGCAGAAGCCCTGGCCGGTGGCACGCACGCGGGTCGGGAACAGCTCGGGCAGGTAGAGCGGGAAGAAGCCGTAGAACGAGGCGCTGACACCGCCGATGAGGAAGGCGGAGATGAAGAACCAGTTCGAGATTTCCGAGTTCGTCTTGTAGAACAGCACCGCGCTGCCGAAGGCGGCCAGGCAGGTGAGCGAGTAGGTGAGGCGACGACCAAAGCGGTCGGCCACGAGCGGCATGAAGAAGGTGGCCAGGATGGCGCCGAAGGAGGTGGCGAGCTGGGTGTATTCACGCGGGTGCAGCCAGCCGTTGGCCTGCAACTCGGACGACCACTTCGGTGCCTGCTGCGCCGCGCCCCAGGTGCCGAGCAGGGCGACGCCCGCCAGGCTGGCACCGATGAGCATGTGGCGGATCACCAGCTTGCGATCGACACCGCCGAGGTCGCCGGCGATTCCGGCACGCTCCAGGTAACGGCGCACCGGGAACAGGTAGCCCCAAAGCACGGCTGCCAGGCCGACCACGGTGATCAGGCCGGCCTGCGCCACGGAGCTCACGCCCATGGGCGACCAGGCCCAGATGATGACCAGACCGGCGAGGCCGCCGGTGCCCACGCCGTAGAGGTCGGTGTTGCTCCAGTGCGAGGTGTGGCCGGCCTCCTTCTCCTCGTGCCACTTCTCCGATTCCGGCACAAACAGACGGATGAAGAAGATCAGGATGGCCGGCAGCGCGCCACTGATCATGAGGAAGCGCCAGCCGCTGTTTTGGAAGAGCTTGTCGGCCCACTCTTGTGACAGCCCCAGGGCCATGGAACCCTCGTGCCAGGACTCGACGTAGCTGTTCAGGCCGAGGCTGAGGAAGGCGACCAGCAGGTAGCCGATGTTGGCCGCCGCACCGATCGCGCCCGCCACCCAGATGCGGTTGCCCTTGGTCCACAGCTCATTGACCAAGGCCACGCCCAGCGCCCACTCCCCGCCCATGCCGAGCGAGGCGATGAAGCGCAGGATGGCGATGTGCCAGGCTTCCGTCGCAAAGCCGCAGAGGCCGGTGAAAATGGCGTAGGTGAAGATCGAGAACGACATCGCCCGCACGCGGCCGATGCGGTCGCCCAGCCAGCCGAACAGCACGCCCCCCGTGGCCGCGCCCACCAGGAAGGTGGCGATGATGACCGAGAACCAATTCGTCGCCACCACCGGATCCTGACCTGGCAGCAGGTCGCGCAGCGCCGGCACGCCAATCAGCGGGAACAGGCCCATTTCAAAGCCGTCGAAGAGCCAGCCCAAAAAGGCGGCGATGAGGGCCATGTTGCGGCCGGTGGCGGTGGTCTGGGGGCGGGACATGGGAGCGGTGGCAGGTGTTTACGGTCGGAACCGCCGATTCTTGGGACAAATCGCCCCCCGACAAGCACGAATGCACCCGCAAGCTCAGGATAAAGAAGTTTTCCCGCGCATCGTTGCGTTCCCACCCCCATCTCCGATCTTCCATCTTCCAAGCCCATGCTCCGCCTCCTCACCTCCCTGCTGCTCGCCGCGGGCCTCACCGCCGCGGCGGAAAAGCCCAACTTCCTCGTCATCTTCACCGATGACCACGGCTGGGGCGATGTCGCCGCTTTTGGCGGCAGCGATGTGCAGACGCCGCACCTCGACCAACTCGCCGCCGAGGGCCTGAAATTCACCGCCATGCGCGCCAACTGCACGGTCTGCTCGCCCTCGCGCGCCGCCCTGCTCACGGGTCGCTACCCGGACCGCGTCGGCGTGCCCGGGGTCATCCGCACCCAGCCGGAAAACTCCTGGGGCTACTTCGCGCCCGGGGTACCGACCCTGGCCGACGCCTTGAAGCCGGCCGGCTACCACAGCGCCCTCATCGGCAAGTGGCACCTCGGCCTGGAGAGCCCGAACACGCCCAACGAGCGCGGCTTCGACCTCTTCCACGGGTTCCTCGGCGACATGATGGACAGCTACACGACGCATTTGCGCCACGACCAGAATTACATGCGCCTCAACCGGGAGGTGATCGAGCCGAAGGGCCATGCCACCGACCTCTTCACCGACTGGGCCTGCGCCTACCTGAAGGGAGAGCGACGCCCGAAAGAAAAACCCTTCTTCCTCTACCTCGCCTACAACGCCCCGCATTTCCCGATCGAACCGCCGGCCGAATGGCTGGACAAGGTGCAGGCACGCGCCCCGGCCATGGATGCCAAGCGCGCCGCCAATGTCGCCTTCGTCGAGCACCTCGACGCCAACATCGGCCGCGTGCTCGCCTGCCTGCGCGAGACCGGCCTCGACAAGAACACGGTGGTCGTCTTCAGCGCCGACAACGGCGGCTCCCTGCCCCACGCCCAGAGCAATCACCCCTGGCGCGACGGCAAGCAGAGCCACTACGACGGCGGCCTGCGCGTGCCCTTCATCCTGCGCTGGCCCGGCCAGGTGAAACCCGGCTCGGTGAGCGACTACGCCAGCCTCAACTTCGACGTGTTCCCCACCTTCCTCGAACTCGCCGGCGTGCCGCCGTCGCCGGACCTCGACGCCGTCAGCCTCGTGCCCCTGCTCGAAGGCCGTGCCATGCCCGCCAACCGCGAGCTGTACTTCGTCCGCCGCGAGGGCGGGGCCGCCTATGGCGGCAAGAGCTACGAGGCGATCGTGCGCGGCGAATGGAAGCTGCTGCAGAACGATCCGTGGTCGCCGCTCGAACTCTACCATTTGAAAAACGACCCGCAGGAGACGACCAACCTTGCCGGCAAAGCGCCCAAGGTCTTCAACGAGCTGTCCACCGCCCTGCGCCGCCACATCCAGCGCGGCGGCTCGGTGCCCTGGCAGAAACCCTGATCGCGGTTGCCCGGCACACCCGTTCATGCTCCACTGCCTGCGATGCTGACCCCCGCCGAACTCCAGCGCTACGCCCGCCACCTGGCCATCCCGGGTTTCGGTCGCGAGGCCCAGGAAAAGCTGCGCGCCGCCCGCGTGCTCTGCATCGGCGCCGGCGGCCTCGGCTCGCCCGCTGCGCTCTACCTCGCCGCCGCCGGTGTCGGCCGCCTGGGCCTGGTCGATCCGGACCAGGTCGAGGTGACCAATCTGCAGCGCCAGATCCTGTTTGGCCAGGACGACATCGGTCGCCCCAAACTCGAGGCCGCGCGCGCGCGCCTGCAGCAGACCAATCCGCATGTCGAGGTCGTCGGCCACGCCGAGTACTTCACCGCCGCCAACGCCCGCGAGATCGCCGCCGGCTACGACATCCTGCTCGACGGCACCGACAACTTTCCAACGCGCTACCTGTCGAACGACGTCGCCGTCTGGCAGGGCAAGCCGAATGTCTACGGCAGCATCCTGCGCTTCGAAGGCCAGGTCTCCGTCTTCGCGCCCCACCTCGGCGGCCCCTGCTACCGCTGCATGTCGCCGCAGCCGCCCAAGCCCGGCCTGGTGCCCACCTGCGCCGAGGGCGGCGTGCTCGGCGTCCTGCCCGGCCTGGTCGGCACCCTGCAGGCCCTGGAGGTCATCAAGCTGATCACCGGCCTCGGCAAACCGCTCATCGGCCGACTGCTCCACGTCGACACCCTGACCCTGCGCTTCCGCGACTTCACCCTGCGGCGCGACTCCGAGTGCCCCGTCTGCGGCCCCAATCCCTCCATCACCGAACCCATCGATTACACCGGTTTCTGCGGCATGAATCCCCCCGACGTCCCCACCCTCAGCGTTCAAGACCTGCGCGAACTGCGCGCGCGCGGCGAAAAGCACTTCCTGCACGACGTGCGCGAGCCCGACGAATACGCCACCGCCCGCATCGAGGGCTCCACCCTCATCCCGCTGGGCGAGGTCGGCGCGCGCGCCGACGAACTGCCGCGCGACACCAAGATCGTCGTCCACTGCAAGCTCGGCGGCCGCAGCGCCAAGGCCGTTGCCGCCCTGCGCGACCTGGGCTTCACCGATGTCTGGAACGTCGCCGGCGGCATCACCGCCTGGTCGAAGGAGATCGACCCGCAGGTGCCGGTGTATTGAGGGCCGGCCGGCTCGCGCACGAATTTCACAAATCCTCCTTGCCTTTCGGTATTTTCAGTTTTTACTGAAACCGTGAGCAAGAAACCCCCAGCCTGGGAGCAAGCGCGCGAGGACTTCGTGGCGCAGTGGGGGTCGCTCGGCACCCAGTGGGGCATCAACCGCACGATGGCGATGATCCACGCCCTGCTCATGACCGCTCCCGAGCCGATGAGCACCGATGAGGTCATGGCCATGCTGGAGATCAGCCGCGGCAACGCCCACACCAACCTCAAGGAACTGGTCGGCTGGGACCTCGTGCGCATCGTCACCCGCAAGGGCGAGCGCAAGGAGTTCTTCGAGGCGGAAAAGGACGTCTGGAAAATCTTCGTCACCATCTCGAAGGAGCGCAAACGCCGCGAGATCGAACCCGCCATGCGCCTGCTGCGCGACTGCGCCGAGCGCACCCGCGAGGAACCCGCCGGTCCCGGCCGCGACTTCCACCGGCAGATGAAGGAGCTCGACGAATTCCTCAGCTTCGGCGTCAAGGTCGCCGACACCGTCATCTCGATGAAACACGCCTCCGCCCTGCAGTGGGCCATGCGCCTGCTCGGCTGACTTTTTTGCGCCTTTATGTTTCAGTATTTTCTGAAACTTCTGAACAAACAACACACACCACCCCATGAACGAACCCGTCCTCAGCTACAGCCTCTACCTCAGCCTCGCCGTCCCCCTGACGGTCTGGGTCGCCCGCACCCTGCACCACAACGGCCGGGTCTTCCTCGTCGACTGCTTTCACGGCAACACCGAGCTCGCCGACAGCGTCAACCACCTGCTGCTCGTCGGCTTTTACCTGGTCAACATCGGCTTCGTCTCGCTGTACCTGAAGACGGCCGACGAGATCCTCGGCGTCCGCGGCGTCTTCGAGGCGCTCAGCGGCAAGATGGGGGTGGTCCTGCTGGTGCTCGGCGCCATGCACTTCTTCAACCTCTACGTCTTCACCAAGCTGCGACGCCGCGCCACCCTCGGCCGCGTGCCGCCGCCCCTGCCGCCGATGAACCGCCCCGGCAAACCCGACAACCTGCTCGACACGTTGTGAACACGCTGACGCTCTTCTACGATGCCCACTGCGGCCTCTGCTCGCGCTTCCGCGACTGGCTGCTCGACCAGCCGGCCTATGTCCGCCTGGAGTTCCTGCCCTACGATTCCCCCGAGGCCCTGCGCCGCTGCCCGACCCTGGCGCAGTTGCGGGCCAATGAGGAAATCGTCGTCATGGGCGACGACGGTTCGCTCTGGCAGGGGGCTGCCGCCTGGGTGACCTGCCTGTGGGCCCTGCAGGAGTACCGCGAGTGGTCGCTGCGCCTCGCCAGTCCCGCCCTGCTGCCGCTCGCCCGTCGCGCCGTGCACTGGATCTCCAGCCGGCGCATCCGCCTCTCGCAACTGCTGCGCCTGCGCAGCGATGTCGACCTGCGCTCGAACCTGGAATCACCCATCTGTCCCGACGGCAGCTGTCGAATCCGATCTTGAGTTGGTGCCCGGCTGCGCCTGCAACGTCATGCCTGAGGTCTCACCAGACTGGCAGTCTGCAGATCTCGGCATCATCCATCCCACTGACTCTTGCGGCTACCGATCCAAGCGAGGCAGAGGCCAATGAGCAGGTGGGCGGCGAGCACGAAGGCGGCCAGTTCCGGGTTGACCAGGGTGGTGCTGGTGACTTTCTTCACGGCCTCATAGAAGCCGGTGTCGGTCATGCTGCGCAGGCTGCCTGACCAGGCCCAGAAAGCGACGATGAAAGGGTTGACGACGCCCTCGAGCCAGGACGGCAGGGTAAGGACGGCGCCAGAGAGCGGCAGCTGGAAACCCACGAGGTAAATGCTGAGGATGGTCGCCTTCTCGGGGCTGCGACTGAGGGCACTGATGCCGAGGCAGACGGAGGTCATGGCGGCGGAGGCGAGCACCAGCAGCAGCAGCTTGACCAGCAGGTGTCCGGGCAGCCCACCCACCACCATGTCGACAAAAACCCCCATCCACAGGCTCTGGGCGAGAACGAAGACGCCGAGGAAAAGAATCTTGCTGATCAGGTAGGCACTGACGCTGAGTCCGCCGAGCTTTTCGCGTTCGAGGATGAGTCGTTCGCCGGCGATTTCGCGCGCGGCGTTGTTGCTGGCCATCAGCGTCACCAGGACGACCTGCAGCATGATGAGACCGCTGACCAGGCTACCCGCCTGCAGCTGCTCGAGCTGGTGCTGGGCCTGGCGCTGCACCTCGTAAAGAACATCACTGCCCTGGCGCGGATCGAGCTGACTCAGGGGCTTGATGCCGTCGAGACCGAAGATCACCACTAGCAGGGGAAAGCCGAGCAGCATGGCCAGATGCAGCCAGACCTGGCCGGCATCACGGCGAAAGATGGTCCAGCGCCGCTGCAGCAGCACGCCAACCTGGCGCCACAGGCCGGGCAGTGCCTCGGGTGCGACCACCTCTTCCTCATGAGGCACCTTGGCTTCCGCGGCCGCCGCCTCCATCAACATCGCCTCATAATGTTCACGTTTTTTCTGCCAGGACTCCTGCCAGGCCGCCGCCTCGCGCTGCGTCAGCCGCAGGTACACCTCCTCGGGGTGAGTGACACTGAAGTAATGCGTCAGCATCGCTGGCGGACCGTGGTAGACCAGTCGCCCCTGATACATCACCAGCACGCTGTCAAAGGCATCGAGGCTGGCCAGGCTGTGGGTGACGTTGATGACGACGCGGCGTGGATTTTCGCGCGCCAGCAGGCGCAGCAGCTCGGTGATCTCGCGCTCCGATTGCGGGTCCAGCCCGCTAGTCACCTCGTCGCACAGCAGCAGGCAGGGATTGGTCACCAACTCCAGCGCCAGACCGAGCCGGCGACGCTGGCCGCCCGACAGCACCTTGACCCGGCGGTCGGCCAGATCTTCCAAGCCCGTGATTTTGAGCAGGTGCTCAAGCTTCGGATCGAAGTCCTCCGATCCCGGCAACTGCGTGCGCAGCGCCATGCTCGCCGCCACGCATTCGGCGACCGTGAGTTGATCGTGGGCGACGCTGAACTGCGGCACATACCCGAGTTCGCCCGGGTGCAAGTCCTCCTCCTCCTGCAGATCGTGCCCCTCCCAGAGCAGACGACCGTCGGTCTGTTCCACGATGCCGGCAATCACCTTCAGCAGGGTCGTTTTGCCACACCCAGAAGGACCCACAATCGCCATCAAATGGCCCTGGGGAAGGCTGAAGGCCACCTCGCGCAGCAGGTGCAGGGTTGGTGGCTCAGCTCCAGGCGGGGCGTCGATTTCGAGACAAACGTTGTTGGCTTCCAGCATCAGGACAGCATAGCCGCAAAATCCAGGGTTCCTGACAAGCGTAAAGATTTGGCGAATCTTGGGCGCCCTCATACGCATGCCGCGTGACAAAATTTCATTTCAGCATTAACTTTCTCACCAAGCTAGGAAAATCAAAGCCCCCCCCATCCGTCGGATGTCCCCTCGCAGCAGACGCCGTTCACGCGGCAAGAATGGTCGCTGGATCGTCGCCTTTCTTGGCGGCGCCGGCCTGATTGCCCTGCTGGCCGCGATGACACCCGCCTTGTTCATGGGTTGGGTTCGGCATCAAGTTAAGGATCCCTCCTTCCGCAGCCGACTTGAAACTCACACCGGCAGCCGGCTCGGCGCCGAGGTGCAGATCGAACCGCTGCACTGGTCGGGCGACGAGGTGCGAACGGCCAGCGCCGGCCTCGTTTTTGCCGACGGCAGCCGTGCGGAGGCACATGGCCTGCAGCTGGGGATCGACTGGGGCGCCTTCCGACGCGGACTCTGGCACATCATCGGTGCTGGAGCCGACCAACTGGACCTTGAACTCGCGGCCGCTTCCCCCGTCGCCAAAACGTCGGTTCCGGTCAATACGGCCAGCCCTGCCGAACCAACCCTGCCCGGCTGGCTGCGCTCCTGGTTGCCCGACCGCACCGCGGTCGATGGCGTGCGCGTCCAGCGTTTTGGCCTGCGCCATCCGGACGGCTGGCAGCTCGCCGGCGCCAGCCTGGCGGTTAGCCACTGGCAGCAGGGCGAGACCCGTCTGCTGACCACGCTGCAGGGCGGTTCGCTGACGACGCCACTGCAGCCGCCCGCCGGCGGCCCGGCACTGCAGTTCGAGCTCGAGCGGGCAGTCACACGTCTGGCGGTGGGTGAATGCCATCTGCAGGAGGCCATCCTGCGCCGTGGCGAGGCCGAGCTGCGGGTGCGCGGCCGGCTGCGCCGTGCCGACCCGGCCTGGCAGGCGGACTTGGAATGGCAGCGGGTGCCGCTCGCCGACTGGGTGGCCGCGGACTGGCGCCAGCGGCTGACTGGCGAACTGGCGGGCGAACTGAGCCTGAGCGCCAGCGGCGCCACGCCGCCGCAGGGCAAGGGCAAGCTGTGGGTGCAGAACGGGGTGCTCACGGCCCTGCCCGTGCTCGACCGCCTGGCTGCTTGGAGTGGCGTCGAGCGCTTCAAACGGCTGGTGCTTGATGTCGCCGAAGCCCAAGTCACCACCCACGCCACCGAGCAGGTCTTGGATCCGGTGGTGATCGCCTCGCACGGTCTGCTGCGCCTGCAGGGACGGCTGACGCTGCGCGGCGATCAACTGGACGGTCAGTTCTGGCTTGGCGTCACGCCGGAGACCCTGCGCTGGCTGCCCGGCGCCAGCGAGCATGTCTTCACCGAGACCGCCCCGGAAGGACCGCCCGGCCTGCGCTGGACGCGCGTGAACCTGACCGGCACGCGCCAGGCGCCGCGCGAGGACTTGAGCCAGCGTCTCGTCGAAGGCGCCGGCAAGGCGGCGCTCGATCTGCCTGCCGAGGTCGCCGCGCAGGGGGGCGCCCTGCTGCTTGAACCCCTGCTCGGCAAGCCGGCCGCGCCACCCGAGGCTCTGCTGAAAAACGCCACCGACACCGGTGGCAAGGCCCTCGAATCCGGCGCGCGCCTCCTCGAAAGCCTCGGTGGCCTGCTCGGCAAGTGAGCCGGGGGCCCGTCAACGGCGCATGAGGAATTCGGCGAGGTTCATGACGACATTGGCGACGACCGTCCAAGCCGCGAGTTCGACGACATCCGCATCCTTGGGCAGCGGCCCCAGCGGTTCCGTGGCCAGGCGCTGCGCCGCCGCGGCATCGGCACGGTAACGTCCCCGGGTCTCCTCCAGGAGGATCTGCAGGGTCGCGCGTTCCTTGTCGACGGGCTCACGCGCCAGGCACAGCCGGAACAGCAGGCTCAGCCGGCCCCCGGTATCCGGCGCCTCCGCGACCAGGCGACGCGCCATCGCCTGATGCGCCTCGATGAAGACCGGGTCATTGAGCGTGACAAAGGCCTGTAGCGGCGTGTTGGTGCGGCCGCGGCGGATCAGGCAGACCTCGCGGTTGCCGGCGTCAAAGGCGCTGAAGCTGGCGTAGGGCGCGTTGCGCCGCACCTCGGTGTACAGACTGCGGCGATGGCGGTCCTCGCCCTCGCTGATCGTCCAGTCGTTGCTGCGGCCGAAGGCGGTGCTCAGGCCGAGGTTGGGCGCCAGCGGCCGCACCGGCGGCCCAAAACGCTTTGGACTGAGCAGGCCGCTGACGAAAAGCGCCTGATCGCGCAACTGCTCACCGGTCGGTCGGAAACGCGGTCCGCGGGCGAGCAGGCGGTTGTCGGGATCACGCGCCAGCAAGGCCGGCGAAGTGCTCGACTGCTGCCGCCAGGCGCGACTGGTGACCAGCAGGCGCAGCACATGCTTCACATTCCAGCCGCTGTCCATCAGCTCGGCCGCCAGCCAGTCGAGCAATTCTGGATGCGAGGGCAGCTCACCCTGGCTGCCAAACTCTTCGCTGATCGCCACCAAACCGGTGCCGAACACCGATTCCCACAGGCGATTGGCCACCACGCGCGCCGTCAGCGGATTGTCACGACTCACCAGCCAGTGCGCCAGGGCCAGACGGTCGGCCGCCGCCCCGCGCGGCAGCGGATGAAAGACCGCCGGCACCCCACCGGCAACCTCCTCGCCCAGATCCTGCCAGTTGCCGCGCAGCTGCACCCGGGTCTTGCGCTGCTCCTTCGACGGCAATTCGCGCATCACCGGCACGGTCACCGGCGCCGTCCTGGCCAGGTCGCGCTGCAGCGCGGCCAGCCGGCTGCGCTCGGCGCGGGCCTCGGGTGCCACCTGACGCGCGTAATGCAGGCGCAGGCTCTGCAACTGCGCCGGTGTCGGCGACGCCGCCGCCACCGCTTCCTGAAGCTTCTTGTCCCTGAGCTGCGGTTTGCCGGCCAGCCAGGCCTCAAAATCTTCCAGCCAGGAGGGCGATGGCTTGGCAAACTGCGCCTCCAGCGCCGTGACCTCGCGCTGCCAGCCGGCGCGTTCGGCCGCCGTGGCGGCATCGATCAGTTCCAGCACCGGCGACTCGTCCTTGCGGTCGGCGTCGGCGGTCTGGTTGAGCAGGTGGTAGACCTGGAAGTACTCCTTGTGGGTGATCGGATCGTACTTGTGCGTGTGGCACTGCGCGCAGGCCATCGTCGTGCCCATCCACACCGCGAAGGTCGTGTTGACCCTGTCAATGACCGCCGCCACACGATACTCCTCATCGCTCGTGCCCCCCTCATTCTGGGTCATGGTGTTGCGATGGAAGGCGGTGGCCGTGAGCTGTTCCAGAGTCGGCTGTGGCAGCAGGTCGCCGGCGATTTGTTCGATCGTGAAGCGATCAAACGGCAGATTGGCGTCGAAGGCGCGGATCACCCAGTCGCGCCAGGCCCAGATCGTCCGTGGCTGGTCGCTCGGATAGCCCGAACTGTCGGCGTAGCGTGCCAGATCGAGCCACTGCCGCGCCCAGTGCTCGCCATAGGCCGGACTGGCGAGGTAATGATCAACGACCACTTCCGTCGGCGCCTGCTGAAAGCGCGCCAGTTCATCGAGACTCGGCGGCAGCCCGGTGAGGTCGAGCGCCGCACGCCGCAGCAGCGTCGCCGGGTCGGCCTCGGGAGCAAACTCAAGCCCCTCGCGCTTGAGTCGCTCCAGCAGGAAGGCGTCGACTGGATTGCGCGCATGTTCGGCCGCAACATCCGGCACCGGTGGCCGGCGCACCGGCTGATAACTCCAGTGCGCCCCCCAGGGTGCGCCTTCCTGGATCCATTGCCGCAGCAGGGCCACCTGCTCGGGCGGGATGACCTTGTGCTGCTTGGGCGGCGGCATGACCTCATCGGGATCGGTCGACAGGATCCGCTGCAACAGGGCGCTCTGCTCCGGCCGGCCGGGCACGACGGCGGTGACACCGTCGCGGTTTTTCTTCGCCTCCGCCTCGTCATCCAGGCGCAGGCCGGCCTCGCGCTTCTTCTCGTCGGGCCCGTGGCAGAAGAAGCAGTTCTCCGACAGGATGGGCCGGATCTGCCGGGAGAAATCCACGGCCGCAACGTCGGGCAGAACCGGCAGCAGGCCGAGCAGAACACAAAGCGAAGGGCGTAGAGCAGGCATGGGACGCTTCCAGTAACGCCTGCAGGCCCGCGCTTTTCGCAGCCGGCCGTGCAGGCGCGACCGTTTCCTGTCTTGGCCACCAAGACCGACTGTGCTAGTTTCGTTTTCTCCGCCGATGCCCGTGCCATCCTCATTGATTCGCCAGCTGCGGGCCCTGCTTGCGGCACTGGCCTGCTGGGGCTGCACCGCCACAGCGCAGGAGACACCTGAGGGCTGGACCGACCGCGAGACAAGGCTGGCCAATGAGTACCTGTCGTTGCTGGTCGCCCAACCCGAATACGGCCGCGTCGTCGACCTGCTCTGGGCGCTCTACGACAAGCACGGTGCCACCCGCCTGCTGCTCGACCACGTCGCCGCCCAGGCCGGGCGCAGCGGCCACCCGACCCTGCGCCTCGTCCAGGGCCACCTGCTGCGCCGCAGCGGTGACCTCGCCGGTGCGGTAGCGCTCTACGACGAGGTGCTCGCCGCCCAGCCCGACCACCGCGCCGCCCTGCGCGCCCGCGCCGAGGTGGCACGCGAAATGGCCGATCCGGCGACTGCTTGCCGCTTTCTCGAACGCCTGGCACAAGCGCTGCCCGCCGACGATCCCGTTGCTGCCGAGACCTGGCTCGAACTCGGCACCCAGTCGCTCGCCGCCGGCAAAACCGCCGAAGCGCGCGCCGCCTGGGAAAAGGCCGCGTCCCTGCGGCCCGACGACTTCGACCTCGCGCGCCGGGTCGCCGACCTGCTGCTGCGCGCCGGTCTGCCCGCCGAGGCCGCGGCCTTCTTCTCGCGCCTGGCGCAGCAGAGCGATCCGCGCCGGCGCCTGGAGGCGTACCACGACCTGGCACGCATCCACGAACTCGCCGGCGACTTCGAGCAGGCGGATGCCGCCCTGACCCAGGGCCTGACCCTGCTCGACTTCCGCGATGGTCGCTACGAGGAGTTCTTCCGCCGCCGCGTGCGCCTGCATGAGCGCTTCGGCCGGCTCGAGGAACTGCGTGACCGGCTCGATGCGGCCGCTGCCGCACAACCTCCCGCCGAGCACGCCCTGCGCGACCTCGCCCGCTTCTGCGCCGTCATCATCGACCCGGACGGCCAGCTCGCGGCCTTGCGCGCCCTGGTGGCCGCCCTGCCCGGGGTCGAGGCCTACCGCTGGGAACTCGTGCGCCTGCTGCTCGACCACGAGGGCGCCCGGGAGGCGGCGGCACTGCTCGACGAGCGACTGAAGGACGGCGCCAGCCCGGCGCTGCTTTTCCTGCGCTGCGAGGCCGACCTGCGCCTCGGTGCCCCTGAAGCCGCGGCCACCCGTTTGCGCTCTCTGCTGGAAGGCGCCGACGCAGAACTGGAAAAGCAGGCCCTGGCTTTTGCCCAGGCGCGCGCCCTCGACGGCATCGTCGAACTCATCCTGCGCCGGCGCGTCGAGCGCGAGCCCGGCCGCCAGGAGGCCGTCTTCGAACTGGCCGCCTTTCATCGCGCCCGCAAGGATGCCGCCGCTGCCGACACCCTGCTGCGCCGCTACATCGACGCCGCGACCGGCGACGCCGAACGCAGCCGCCGCCTCGACGAAGCCGCCGGCTTTCTTGCTGCCGGCCAGGACCCGACCAGCGCCCTCGTGCTCGCGCGCGAACAGGTTCGCCGGCCGGACGCCGGTCGCGCCCAGTGGCTGCGGCTGGCCGACCTGCTCAGCGAACAGGGCAATGCCACGGAAGCCGCGACCTGGCTGGAGAAGGCCTGGGGCGCCTCCGCCAGTGATGAAGAACGCGCCGAAGTCGATGAACGACTGTTCGCCGTCCTGCTCGGTGACGCCGGTGTCGAGGCGCCGGTGCGCCAGGGCACTGCCGGCGAGTTTCGCCTGCCCGATGCCTTCACGGGTCGTGGCTTCGCCGGCGTCGCCGAGGAGCCCGGGCTGCCAGCATTGCCTGAGGCCGTGCTCGACAAGGCACGCGAATTGGCTGCGAAAGCGTCGCCCACCGACAGTGCCGCACTTTTTCGCGCCGCCTGGTGGGCGCTGCGCACCGACCAGCACGAAGCGGCCTACCCGCTGCTGCAGCGCCTGCAGGCCACCGCTGGCGAGAGCGACCTTTCGCTGGAGGCGGACAAGCTGCTGCTCGAACTGGCGCTGGCCGACCAGAACCGCTCGCTGGCCGAGCGCCTGCTGCGCCGTCTGATCGAACGCGATGAGGCCGGTCGCATCCGCCATGTGCTGCGCCTGAGCGAGCTGCTGCTGGAGGCGGAGCAGGCAGCACTGGCGGCCGTGCAAAGCCGCGGCTGGCGTTCGGATCAACCGGTGCCGCCCCCGGGGCTCGAGGCCGCCGAACTGCTCGAGGCCGGTCTGCGCCGCCATCCGGATGCCGAACCCCTGATCGCCGCGCTCGCCCAGTGTTACCTGCTGCAGCAGCGGCCCGACGACGCCGCCGCCCTCTGGCGCGAGGCCATCCGCCGCGCCGGCGACAGCGCCGCCATCCCGCTCATGGAACGCCAGGCCGAACTGCTGCTGCGCCAGAACCAGCTCGCCGAATTCGTCGCCATGCAGACCGCCATCACCGAGCGCGAGACCGACATCAAGCGCCGGCGCGAAGCCTACAAACGCTTCCTCGACCGCCTGCTCTGGGACAGCCGCGGCGGCGAACTGGCGGCCGAAGAAACCACCCGCCGCCTTGATCTCGTCGAGAAGAGCCTTGCCGTCCTGGCACGCAAGCATCCCTTCGACGGCTTTTACCACGAGGCGCTCGCCCAAGTGTACGAACGCAAGGGCGACCACGCCCGCGCTTTCCAGGCGATGAAGCAGGCCTACTACACTGCGCCCGACACGCCCTTTTCCTCCGGCCAACTGCGCGACGCCGCCCTGCGCGTCCAGGACCTTGACGCCGCCATCTACTTCCAAAAACAGATCGCCGCCGCCGCCCCGCCCGCCGCCCTGGCAGCTGAGTCGCGCCGCCTTGTCGAACTGCTCGAGCAAACCTTCCAAATTGCCGAGGCCGACCGCGTTCGCCGCCGATTGGAGAGCCGCTTTACCCAGGATGCCACCGCACTCGAAAGCCTGGCGGAGCACTACCGCACAACCGGCCAGGAGGAGGCCGAGCGACGGGTCTACGAGCAGGTAGCGCGTGTGCGCCCCTGGGACGCGCGCTCGCAGTTCCGCATCGCCCTGAAGTCGCTCCGCCTCGCCGACGATGCCGCGGCCGAAACCCGGCTGCGTGACATTCTCGCCAAGACCCAGGCGCCGACCTCCCCCCGACCCGCCGACCCGGCACGCCTGCCGCTGCCGCTCACCGACACCCGCAAGGAGGGGGCTCCCGGACCGGTCGCCGAACTCGCCGGCCAGGTCGAAGCCGCCACCGGCCTCACCCACGAGGAGGCCGGTCGCCTGCGCAGCTTTTTCAACCTGCCGCGACCGGAACTTGTCGTCCTGCCTGACAACGTTGAACTCCTTCGCCTGCGCGCCGTCGAGGAACTGGCCCGCCTGCTGCGCCGCCGCGGCGATTCCGCCGAACTCGCCACCTGGAGCCGCGACTGGCAGGCGGCCGGGCGTGCGCCGGTCGAACGCCTGTGGGCGCTGTTTTACGCCGGCGATGGCGACGGCTTCCGCACCGCGCTGCACGAGGTTCTGGGCGATCCGCCGGGCCTGGAGGCACGCTTCTGCCGGGTCTGGCTCACCCTGCGATCCCACGGCATGGACGACGCCCTCGCCTGGGCCGGCCAGGCCGGCCTCAACATTGCCGAACAAGAAGTTCGTCGACGCCTGCTGCAGGCCGCGGTCGCCCTGCTGACCGACTTCGGAGGCTTCCGCTACGCCCGCGGCGAACTTGCCGCACTCGGCGCCTCGCGCCTGCTGGCCAATGCCGCCGTGCTAGAAATCACCCGTTCGCTGCAGGATCGCCAGCGCTACACCGAAGCCCTGGAACTGGGCGAAAGCCTGCGCCGCAACTCGCCGGCGCTCGCCGCCGACTACGCCTACTTCCTCTCGCGCATCGCCGAGTCGGCCGAGCGCTGGGACCTGGCGCGCCAATACCTCGGCCAGGTCGTGCGCGCGCCGGCCCGGCCGGGCCCCTACCGCGGCACCTACGATCCCTACGTGTACAGTCTCACCACCGCCAGCCGCCTCGCGGTCTCCCTGCAGGAGCGCGAGCAGACCCTTGGCGAGGCCTGGAAACACCTGCAGCGCACCCCCGACTCGGCGATGACGCGCCTGCGCAAGGCCGTGGTCACCGGCCTCGCCGGCGCAGAGCACGCCGCCGCCGGCGAGCTCGAACGGCTGGTCACCGGTGACTTCGTCGCCGCCCGCCCGATGGGCGAGATCCGCGGCATCCTGCTGCCCCAGGGCTCGGTCCGCCACGAGGAGCCCCAGCACCTGCGCAGCTTCTGGGAGGAAACCCGCGAAATCCAGGCGGTGCTCGTCCAACAGGGGCTGGGCGGTGTCGTTCAGGAGGCGAACCGCCGGCTCGACAAACGCCTCGGCAACCTGACGCTCAGTTCGCGCACCGGCTTTGAGTTCGGCGAGTGGCGGCTCGGCCACCTGCTGCGCCGGCTGCGCCAGGAGGATTTTCCAACACGCCTTCGCCTGATCCGCGAGCACCTCGCCAGCGTCGACATGCGCATGGAGGTCTCCGTCGACACCCTCAGCGAACTCGGCGGCCGCCTGGAAAGCAACGGCATGGCGCGCGAGGCCGTCGAGGTCTACCGCATGCTGCCCGGCCGTGCGCCCGCCAACCCCGAGTACGCCCTCTGGCTGCTGCGCGCCTGCGAGGCCGCCCGCGACACCCCCAGCGGCCTGGCCTTCACCGAGCAGTTGCTCGCCGCCGAGCCGCCGATGAAACCACCGCAGCCCGGCGACGAGGTGCTGCGCGAAAAGCACGCCCATTTCCTCGCCCAAAACTTCGACTTCGCCACCCTGCAGGAACTCGGTTTCCGCGCCGAAGTCACCCGCGTGCTGCAGGGCCGCGTGCCCGACGAGGTGCCGTACCTGCGCGAACTGGCACTGCTGCAGGAGCGCGCCGGTGACGACGCGGCCGCGCTTGCCGCTTGGGAACGCCTGCACCTGGCCCACACGATCAACGCGGAAAAGAACGTGCCCCAGGACATTGAAGCCTGCCTGCGCCGCGCGCGCCTGCTGCAGCGCAAGGGTCGCGCGGCGGATGCCCTGGCCGCGCTTGCGGAGGTCGATCTCACCGGCAAGCCGCACCCTCACTGGCGCGATGTGCTTGCCCTGCGCGCCAGCCTGCTCGCGGAGGCCGGCACCTGGGAAGAATTTCGCGTCCTCATGGCTCTGGCGGTCGACCAAAAAACCCTCTCCGCCATCCTCGATCTCGCCGGCCTGCTGGAACGCCACGGTCGCAATCCCGAAGCGCTCAATTACCTGATCCAGGCCGAGCGCAGCCTGCGCGACGACGCCGACCGCTTCCGCCTGCGCCTGGAGCAGCTCAAGCTGCACAGCGCCGATCCCGATTGGACGCCGGAACTCGGTCGCCCCCAGGTCGCCGCCCTGTTCCGCGCCCGCAGCCGCGACCGCGAGGCATTGCAGGCCCTGGCCGACTGGATGCGCGGCCGCGCCGGCGGGCCGCAGCAAAGCGCCTGGATCAACGTGCTGCGTTCGGAAACCCGCGCCGGCCTCGATCGCCCGACGGCGGCCCTTGCCCTGGCCGCTTTTGCCAAAACCCTGCCGGACAGCGCCAGCAAGGATCTCGCCGAAGGCTGGGCCGCGGCCCGCGAAGGCGACCACGGCTGCCTCGAACTCGGCGCCGAAGTGCTGCTGGAACTCGGTCGCCCGGCCTGGGCCCGCCAGGCCTGCGAAACCCTGCTTGAGCTTCCCTCCCTGCGCCTCGACGGCCGCAAACGACCGCTCATGGTGCGCATTGCCCATGCCCTCGGCGACAGCGCCGGCGTGCGCGAGCTGTTTGCCGAAGTCGTGCGTAAGAGCCAGCCCGGCGGCAGTCAGCCCGTGGAGTGGGCGCAGGCCTTTGTCGCCATCGGCGAGCGCGGTCTTGCCCGCGAACTGTTTGAGGCCGCGCTCGACCGCAACGACGGCAGCCAGACCCTGCACACCGGGCTCTGCACCGCCTGGGTGCGTTTCCTCATCGAGGAGGGTGCCTTCGAGCCTGCGGAGGACTTTCTCAGACGCCACAACTGGGCCCTGCCCGGCGAGACGGCGGAACTGCTCGTCGACCTGTACCGCGCCTGGGGCAAACTCGGCCGCATCGCCGCCGAGCTACCCAAGCACCACCTGCCCGGCGGGGTCGAAAAAGAAGTCTTGTTTCTCGCCGCCCGTGCCGGCAAGCTGGTTCCGACCGACCGCTGAACCGTGCCGATGCCCTCCCTGACCTTCCGCCTTCTGCTGGCCCTGACGCCCCTGCTCGGCGCCTGCGGATCTTCACGACCGGAGCGCGAATCAACCCCGCTCATGTCACAAACCATGCAGCAACGTTTCGCGGCCGCCCGCAAGCGCATGAACGACCCCAATGACCGCAGCCGCTATGATCCTGGCGTTCAGTCGACGCTGGCGCGCCAAAGCGGCAACGGCAGGGCCATGTCGGGCAAAAATTATAAGGCCGCCTCCTTCACCGGCGCCAAACCCTATGCCAGCACACCGTCCTACCGCGCCGAAGCGTGGTCGGGCGCTGACCGCGACAGCGGCCTGGCCGGCCAGGCTTATGCCCGCGGCGACCAGGTGGCAACCGGTGCCAACGACGGCTTCGAGACCCCCGAAAGCGCGCTCGCCAGTCAGACCGCCCGCGCTGGCAGCCAGGTGTTTGAAGGGGCTTCCTCACGCTTCCGCACCCGGGCGGATCGCGACGCGCTGCGCAGCCAGCAGAAAAATGAGCGGCCGGAATTCATCGAACTCGAGGAGCAGAAGCGCAACCCGGCCTACAGCGAAGATCAAGTGCGACGCCTGCTCGGCCGGCCCTGACCCGATGGCCTGGACTGCCGCCCCCATGCATTTTCCGGCCGCGAGCCGCCCGCCCGGCAAGAACAGGCGCCCCGCCTCGTTAGTGCAGCAGTGTTTGACGCTTGACCTGGTTAGGCGCGCTCTGGCAGACTTTCACGACCGAACCCACTTCCTCCCATGTTCCGCATCCCCGGCGCCCTCGGCAAAGACCTCTGCGACAAAGACCTCGGCCTCTCCCGCCGCGACATCCTGCGCGTCGGTGGCGCCTCGATGCTGGGTCTGACGCTGAACAACCTGTTCCGCGCCCAGGCCGCCTCCGCGGGTTCGGCCGCCGCGGGCCGCGCCGGCTGGGGCAAGGCCAAGCACGTGCTGATGATCTACCTGCAGGGCGGCCCCAGCCACCTGGACCTTTGGGATCCCAAGGAGAACGTGCCGGACAAGGTGCGCTCGGCCTTCAAGACCCTTCCTACGAAGATTCCCGGCCATCACTTCACCGAGATCCTGCCGCAGCTCGCCAAGGTGAACGACAAGTTCACGACCATCAACTCGATGAGCTACACGCCGAACGGCCTGTTCAATCACACGGCGGCGATCTACCAGATCATGACAGGCTACACGACCGACAAGGTCAGCCCGTCCGGCCAACTTGAACCGCCCAACGCCAAGGACTACCCGAACTTCGGCAGCAACATCATCCGCCTCAAGCCGATGGATGAACCGATGCTGCCCTTCGTCATGATGCCGCGCCCGCTGCAGGAATCGAATGTCGTTGGCAAGGGCGGCACTGCCGGCTTCCTCGGCAAGGCCTACGATCCCTACACCCTCTATCCCGAGGGCGACGACATGGACATGGGCAAGATGGACCGGCTCAAGATCGACGACCTGCAGCTGCGCCCCGACCTGTTCAGCCTGCGCCTGCAGCGCCGCGCCAAGCTGCGCGACGCGATCAACGATCAGATGCCGACCATCGAGGCGGCGGTCAAGGATCTCAGCCTCGACGGCTACTACGACCAGGCCCTCAGCCTCATCGCCAGCGGCCGCGCCCGCGACGCCTTTGCCCTCGAGCGCGAGTCCGTCAAGCTGCGCGACCGCTACGGCCGTAATACCTTCGGCCAAAGCTGCCTGCTTGCCCGCCGCCTGCTGGAGGCCGGCACCCGCGTCGTCGAACTCATCTGGCCCAAGGTCGCCAACTCCGACAACCATTCCTGGGACCATCACGTCGGCCTCACCCAGCGCATGAAGAACCAGAGCGGCCCGATGCTCGACCAGGGCCTGAGCGCTCTGTTCGAGGATCTCGATGCCTCCGGCCTGCTGGAGGAGACCCTCGTCGTCGCCCTCGGCGAATTCGGGCGCAGCCCGGAAAAGGGCGTCTCCACCTCCGGCAACGGCAACAGCGCCGACGGCCGCGACCACTGGCCCTACTGCTACACCGCCATCATCGGCGGCGCCGGCATCAAGCGCGGCTACGTCCATGGCAAGTCGGACAAGACCGGCTCCGCCCCGGCCGAAAACCCGGTGCACCCGACCGAGTTGCTGGCCACGATCTATCACGCGGTTGGCATCGATCCCGAGACCATTGTCTACAACCACCTCAACCAGCCGCGCGAGCTGGTGAAGGCCAAACCGGTGACCCAACTCTTCGCCTGACAGGCACGCCCCATGCACGCCGCCGGCCCCAAGAATCCCCTGCACGGCATCACCCTCGAAAGGATGGTGACCGAACTCCAGGCCCATTACGGCTGGGAGATGCTCGGCCGCATCATCCAGATCAACTGCTTCACCTGGCAGCCCAGCATCAAATCCAGCCTCACCTTCCTCCGCCGCACCCCCTGGGCCCGGCAAAAGGTCGAGCAGCTCTACCTCGACAGCCTGCCCGATTTCCAGCAGAGCGGCGTGGCGGATGAGACCGCCGGCAATGCCGGCTAGATCCATGCGCGCTGAGCGTTGTGAAGCACACTGAGGGGGCAGAACGCTGTCACTTCATGCCTGTCCATGGCTGGCCTGACTCCCGTTTCATCTGAATCGAGGCGCTGGGCCGGATGATGAATCGTCTCAGCGCCGGACGCGATGCCCCCTCCAACGCTTCATGAACCGAGCCACTGAAACCACCCGCCGTGAGTGGATCACCGGAGGTGCCGCCGCTCTGGCCGGCGCGTCTTTGCTGCGCCCCGCTCCCGCTCTGGCCGCCGAGCCGATGAAGAAAGACGCTCCCTGGCACGAACGTCGCGCCCAGGTGGAACGTGCCTGGCTCGACCTGCTGGGTGATTTTCCGACCACCCTCCCGGCGCTCGCACCAGAAATGCGCATGGTGACTTTGAAGCCTGGTTGTCCCTCCGAGCGATTGACGGCGCAACAGCTCGCCGCGCTCAAGCAGCAGATGGCTGAGGAGAAAGGCGGCATCGAGCGTTTTCACGTCCGTTTTCAGACCGAGGCGGATGACCGCGTAACCGGTTGGCTGCTGGTGCCGGAGAGCGCGCGCCGCCAGCCCGCGCCCGCCATGATTTGCATCCACAGCACCACCCAAGGCTCTGGCAAGGATCAGACCGTGGGTCTTTCCGGTGCCACGCCTGATGCCCCGCCGGATACGACCGAAGGTGGCAGATCTTACGGCCTGCATCTGGCGCGCTACGGTTACGTGACCCTTAGCATTGACCTGCTCACCGATGGCGAACGCGTCGAACCCGGCGAGGAAGTCATGCAATCACGGCCCTTTTACGCGCGGCACCCGGAATGGTCCATCGTCGGCAAGAACACGTGGGACATCAGGCGCAGCGTCGACTTTTTGCAGACGCTGGACTTTGTCGTTCCCGCCCAGATCGGCTGCATCGGCCTGTCCCTGGGGGGGCACACCTCCCTGTTCGCAGGCGCCTTTGAGCCGCGACTCGCGGCCACCATCTGCGTGGGCGGCGTGCTCGACTGGCACCGCCCGGGCGAGCACTGGGCACGGGGTGCGGGCAGGTACATCTACATCCAAAAATTCCGTCCTTATGTCGATGATCCCACGCTGCCGGTGCCGGTGGATTTTGACGAGCTGATGATGCTGGTGGCGCCGCGCCCGCTGCTGATCCTTTCCAGCGAATGGGAGTTCCACAACCGCCGCAACCTGCTGGGCAAATGCCTCGACGTCGCCAAGGTCTATCGCGACTGGCGGGATGTCGAGGGCCTGCCCAGTGTGCTGGAGGCGCGCAAGGCGCGGCGGAGTTATCAAAAGACCCTGAGCTACTACAAGGAGCGCTCCAACATTTCCCCCAAGCAGATGGAGTCCGAGTTGGCGAGCCTTGGCGCGGGTGACTGCTTCGCCTGGTTCTCTTACCCTGGAGGCCACAGCTATCCGCCCGTGGCCCGGCAGTTCAGCCTGGCCTGGCTAGATCGCTGGCTCGACCGCGATGACCGCTGGTATGGCCGCTACGCGCGCCCTTGATGGCGGCAGCTTCACGTACCCTTGCTTCACTGAGGCTTCAGCAAGCTTGCGACGGACAGTGCCCAAAGAAACCGGGAGACTCCGGACGGGGGAAGGAATGCATCGTGCATTGCGTTGTGTCCATGAAGCAGCAAGGAATGACACCCTATAATGGCCGGGTCACCGCACTTGGATGATTCCCGCTCCTTTGCACTCCCATGAAGCCGCCCATCGGACACGCCCAATGCCTGCGCATCATCACCCGCCTTTGCCTGGCCTTGGCCTCGCTGGGGCTTTCCGAAGCCGCGACGCCGGTTTTTCGCGCGGGTGCAGCAACGAGCAACATCACGCCAGCCATCGGTGCCGACCCCACGATCCGCACCAACCGTCCGCCGGCGACGCATGTGCACGATGAACTGCACGCCCGCTGCCTCGTGCTCGACGACGGGAAGGCCAGGCTGGCACTGGTCGTTTGCGACCTGCGCCACATTTCAGCCGAGGTCGCCGCGCACGCGAAGCAGATCATTGAAAAGCTGACCGGCATTCCGCCGCAGTGCGTCGTGATCTCCGCCACGCACACGCACACTTCGGGCGGCGCGAAGCTGGAAGAGGGCGAGTCCTACTACGATTACACCGCGTTCCTCACCCGCCGGATTGCCGACGGCGTGTTGCGCGCGCACAACCAACTGGAACCGGCACAGATCGCCTGGGGTGTCGCCGAGGAGCCAACGCAGGTCTTTAACCGCCGGTGGTTCCTGATGCCCGGCAGCCGCCCGGTTTATGGTGCGCACGACAACATCGAGCAGGTGGACACCAACCCCGGTTACAAGGGACTGCTGAAGCCTGCCGGCCCCGTTGATCCGCAGATCACCTTCCTTTCCCTGAGATCCACCTCCGGCAAACCGATCTCGCTGATGGCCTCCTACGGACTGCACTACGTCGGCGGTATCCCACCCAACACGATCTCGGCCGACTACTTCGTGATCTTCGCCGACCGGGTGGGCGAGCTGCTCGGTGCGGGCCGGCATCAGGATCCGCCCTTTGTCGGCATCATGGCCAACGGCACCAGCGGCGACGTCAACAATCTGGAGAGATACTCCGACGAGGAGTTGGCAAAGCGCGACCCATCGCAGAAAAAGCGGTATCAACCCTTCGAAAAAGCCCGCGAGGTGGCGCACCTGTGCGCGGACAAAGTGATGGAGGTGCACAAGACGCTGCAGTGGCACGATCATGTGAAGCTCACCTCACTGCAACGCACACTCACCTTCGAGCGACGCTACCCAACCAAGGAGGAGGTCGCCTGGGCGGAGTCGGTCAAGGCCAGGCGCATCAAACCCATGAGTACCAGCCGCTACAGCACCTACAGCACCGTGCTCGCCTACGCCTCGCCGGAGATGCCGCCAACGCTCGACGTGATCGTGCAGACGCACCGCATCGGGGATCTGGCCGTGGCGACCATGCCCTTCGAGGTGTTCGCCGAGATCGGCCTGGAATTGAAGCAGCGCAGCCCGATCCAGCCGCTGATGAACCTCTCCAT